>NZ_JBJKOD010000005.1:0-302823 GCF_045765065.1 Winogradskyella sp. 4-2091 | reverse complement strand
AATTAAACTGTTAACAAAATCATTAGTTTATTTTAAGAAGTAAATTAGATTCAAAAAAAGATTATAATTAAACTTTAATGAAAAAAGCTTTAAAAGAAATACTACCAAATCGGTTTGTTGAATTTATTAAATTAAAAAGACAGAAAAATGCCTTTAAGAACAAGCCTATTAAGGAAACGTTTACCATAATTAATGAGAGTAACTATTGGAGAAGTGAAGAAAGTGTTTCTGGAGATGGTTCAGAATTAGCAGTAACCCAACCGTTAATTAGTGAATTACAGCTTTTTTTAGCAAAGCAGAATATTAAATCGATGCTAGATATACCTTGTGGCGATTTTAATTGGATGCAACACACTAATTTGCAAAACATTAAATATATAGGAGGCGATATTGTAGAGAATTTAATTGCTGAGAATAATTTTAATCATGGCAATGCATCAATTAATTTTTCAGTATTAGATTTAACAAAAGATTCTTTACCAAAAGTTGACGTTATTTTTTGTAGAGATTGTCTAGTGCATTTATCTTTTAAAGAAATTTATAAGGCACTGGTTAATATTAAAAAAAGTGAAAGTAAGTATCTGTTAACCACATCATTTTATAATTGCGATAGTAATAGAGATATCATTACAGGGCAATGGCGAAAATTAAACTTTGAATTGTTTCCGTTTTATTTTAAAAAACCAATCTACGTCATTGATGAAAAATATACAATGAAAGGACAGAAATATGCAGATAAAACCATGTGTTTATGGGAAGTAAAAGATATCGTAATCCCATTTAAATTAAAATTATATAACTGGCTTTCATAACTGTAAAATAAAGCATGAAAAAAATTAAAATCATTCAACTTTTTGAAGCGTATGGCGATATATATCAGCCGTACATTCCGCCTGTGATGGAATCTTTAAAAAAGAAAGAAGATTTTGATATGCAGATAGATGTTTTTAAGGAGCATGCAAAGGCAGATGATGTAAATGTTATTCCTGGATATTATAAGAGAAAGATTAAAGAAAAAGCGTTGTCTTTGTCTAATAAAGGAGCGGTTAAACTAAATTATATTGAGAATAAATATCTTAAAAACAAAGTTGATATAGTGCACTTACAGCACTCGTATTTACACAAAAAAGTTAAACGATTACTAGCCATACCAAAAGCTCAAAGACCCAAAATAGTTATTACCCTTAGAGGTGCAGACACCTACATGAAGCCATGGATTGATAAAAACTGGGTAAATTTTTATGAAACATATGGTCAGTATGTAGATGCTTTTATTACCATGTCTAAGCATCAAAAGAACTATATGCAAAAATGGGGAATACCTCTAGATAAGATTCATGTTATTCCTATTTCTTATGGCAATGCTTTTAAGACCTCAGAACGACTACCAAATACAGAAAGCATTCAACTTATTTCAGCGTTTAGAATGTGTTGGGAGAAAAATATAGAAGGTAATTTACGTGTTGTGAAGTTACTAAAAGACAAAGGGCTTAGGGTAAAATACAGTATTTACGGTAATGGTCCAGATGCTTACCAAGTACCTTATTTAATAGATAAATATCAATTATCAGAAGCCGTACAGTATTACGGAAGTATTGAAAATAAAGCTTTAAAACAAAAATTAAATGAGGCAGATTTTTATGTACAGCTCAGCCATTCAGAATCTTTAGGTATGTCAATCATTGAAGCACAGACCTATGGTTTGCCTGCCATAGTTTCAGATAGTGATGGACTTCCAGAAGTTGTTATTCATAATAAAACGGGTTACTGTGTAAAACCCTATGCCATTGAAAAAGCAGCAGATTATATAGAGACTTTATGGAATGATTCAGATCTTTATAGATCGTTTTCTTTTGCTGCGGTAAAACACAGTCAGGTTACGTTCTCCATACAAAATGAGGTCGAAAAATTAAGTCATTTATATCAATCCTTAATGAGCAAATAAAAATGTGTGGATTTATAGGTGAATTTAGTTTTCAAGAAAGTGATTTATTATCAACTTCTGCGTTTTCAGATATTTTAGCTTTATCTAAACATCGTGGACCAGATGCCACTGAGATTAAGCGTGGTCAAAATTTTCAATTAGGGTTTAATCGCTTATCTATTTTAGATCTTTCTCCAAATGGCAATCAACCCAAACAAAGTCCATCTGGCCGTTATCATGTTGTTTTTAATGGAGAAATTTATAATTATAAATCGTTAGCGGAAACGTATCAACTAAAAAATTTACAGTCTTCTTCGGATACAGAAGTGATTATACATTTATTAGATGTAATTGGTATTAAAAAAACCATAACCCTATTAAACGGTATGTTTGCTATTGCCATTGTAGATACTGAAAAAAATACATTTAATCTCACTCGAGATTTTTCAGGAATAAAACCTTTGTTTTATGGTGTAACTGATAAAGGTGTTGCTGTAGCTTCTCAGTTTGATCAAGTTTATAAACACCCTTGGTTAAAGTCTAATTTACAACTAAGGCCTTCTATTATGAAGGAGTATTTTGGGTTTGGTTATATGCAAGCACCAAATACGGTTTATCAATCCATATTTCAGGTAAATCCTGGAGAATGGATTGTAATTAAAAAAGATAAAACCATCAAAAAACAGCAGCTTATAAGTTTTGATAAGGTTGCTGGCAATCAGAAGATTGAAGATAATCAAACTGCAACATCATATAATGAATTATTAGGAAACGTTGTAAAACGTCAATTAATAAGTGATGTGCCAATTGCCACATTTTTAAGTGGAGGTGTAGATAGCCCATTAATTTCAGCGCATGCTAAATCCAATAAAAATGATGTTGAAGCTATAACCTTAAAGGTAGATGATGAAACTTTAAACGAAAGCGAAATAGCGACATCATATGCAGAAGCACTAGGCCTAAAGCAAGATGTTTTTGAGATAAAAGCATCGGAAATATTAGAAAGTATTGATGCCTATTTTGAGAAATGTTCAGAGCCTTTTGGAGATTATTCGTCCTTACCCACTTTTCTCCTCACGCAGCATGCCGCCAAAAATTATAAAGTAATGTTGTCTGGTGATGGAGGAGACGAATTATTTATGGGTTATCCAAGATTTAGACAATTTATGGCCCATTACTATTTGTATAAACTACCATTTGGACTTAGGAAACCATTGGTACGTTTATTAAATAAAACCAAAATTAGTAAAGTGTCTGCACCTTTTTATTACAAAACTATAGGTGATTGGCAAATGGCAAAGCATTTACATATTTTTCCTAATATTTTAGATGATATGTTTCCTGGTGTTGATTATTCTACAGAAATTAAGGCGTTGTACAATTTTAAAGAGGTTACGAATAAACAAACGTTGCTTCATAGTTTAAAGCACAACGAGTTTTATGCGCATTTACAACGTGTACTCATAAAAGTGGATCGCTCTAGTATGGCAAATAGCTTAGAAGTGCGTGTTCCTTTTTTAGACAAAGAGAGTATTGACTTTTCGTGGAAAACAGCATCAAGTTTACCAAAACATAAAATTCTTAAAAAAACACTCAAAGATTGTTTAGGTCAGTATGTGCCAAAAACATTGATAAATAAAACCAAAATGGGTTTTATGGTACCTTTAGATGATTGGTTAAAAAACCAATTAAAGGAAGATGTCCTGTATCATGTGTTTGAGATACCTTTTTATGGCGCAGAATTTTTAGATGAAAATCGAATCAAAGGAGCTGTTAAAGATTATTATGAAAAGGGATTGTTTTCGGCTTGGGGAATTTGGCATATTTATGCTTGGCAAAAATGGGCTGTTAAACACGTGTATAAGTAATGGTCATGGAAAAAAAATCGTTAGCAATAGTAATTTCATTAGCAAAAAGTCATATTCATTATTGTAAGGCTTTAATTGCTAGTATAGAGCATTACGGCATTGAAAATGATGTCATAGTCATAAAAGATGGCGATTTTCATATAACATCTATTCAAAATAAAAAGCAAGTAACCGTTATCTCTACCAAAGAAATAAATCAGTTCCATGATTTTAATTTAACAGGTTTACTCACTAAAATAAACATATGCTTTTTGTCTAAAATGGGTCATAAGTATGATTATTATTTGCACATGGATGCCGATTCTATTATTACGAGTAATGACTTTAAATTAAAACTAAATGACTTAACAGGAGATTTTTATATTCTACAAGGCAAAGCAATCAACTATAAAGATGAAAAGCTAGCAAAGCTATTTAACAACTTCGCCTATAATCCAAGTACTTTTGAAAACTTAAAGTTTCATTTGAACCATATGTGGTACTTTTCTTCAGGACATTTTATTATGAATTCCTATTTTATAGAACAGTTAAAACACTATTTAAAAGTGTATAGGTCTGAGCTAAATACAGGGTTTTCTAAGCAAACACGCTTTAAATTTGGAGACCAAGGTTTTTTTAATTTTGTTGTAAATCTGTTGTGTTTTGAAAATAAGTTAAATGTAGTAGGTGTAAATAGTGGAATTTATGGCAAGGCAAAGGAAGCACAACACCAAATATTAACGCTTAACACAGTAAAGGATAAAATAAACACCAATGTAGATTTTATTCATTTCACTGGTCCGAGTAGAAAGGCAACTTTAAAAGCACATAATTTTGGAGCCATATTGTACTTCTTTAATAAGTTGTTTTATAAAAACGCAATGTTTTTCTATTTTGATAATAGACTAAGGATAATTAAATATTACTTTCAATCTTTAAAGAAGCGAGTTATTTTAAAGTTGAAAACAATTTTTAAATCGAGTAACTAAAATAAGAACCGAAAACATAAGCTTTTAATGATTAACCATGAACATAAGATAATCTATATTCATATTTCTAAATGTGCTGGCACAAGTGTAGAAAATGCATTTGGATTATTAAATCAGCGAGTTAATATAGCGGATTATGAACATCTATATGGTTGGAGTGATAAAGACGAACTCTTTTTGCAGCATGCAACGCCTCAGCAATTATTTGATTTGGGTTATTTAACCAAAGGTGTTTGGGAATCTTATTATAAATTTATAATTATTAGAAATCCATGGGATAGATTGTATTCTGACTACGTATGGATGCTAAAGCAAATTAAAGGTTATGGGAGTTTTTCTCAATTTATAAAACGGGAAGGCGGATTTAAAAAGCGATTGACTCTAAAGGATAGATATTACAGAGGAGATCATCTTAATTCACAAACAGACTATCTAAAATTAAATGGAAAATTGATTGAATATGATAAAATTCTTCATTTTGAAAAATTATCATTTGAATTTAAGGAATTAGAAAGAGATTTAAATTTGGAAGACGGTTTTTTTGAAGCCAAAAAAAAGGTAGCCAAAAAGAAATTTAAGCATTACTCTTTGTTTTATAATAGAAGAAGATTACAACTTATTGAAAAGTATTTTAAGGAAGATATTACAAATTTACCATATAAGTACAAACAAAAATACCGTTATAGTTATAGGAAGAATATGCTCTTTTTATTTTATCATTTCCCATTAAAAACGGCTCTGAAAAAGATAAAACTTAAATTTATAAAATAATTAGCCACAACTAAATATTGTATAGCTATAGAAAACTCTGATAAAGTGAATCCCTTAGTATCAATCATACTTCCCAATTACAATCATGCGTCATTTTTGCAAGAGCGCTTGGATAGTATATTTAATCAAACGTATACTAATATAGAGGTGATTATACTAGATGATTGCTCTACCGATAGCAGTTTAGAGCTTTTAGAAGCTTATAAAAATCATCCCAGAGTATCACATTTTATTGTGAATTCGACTAATACAGGTTCACCTTTTAAACAATGGCAAAAGGGATTTAACTTAGTAAAGGGCGATTTCATTTGGATTGCTGAAAGCGACGATAAAGCAGAGCTAAATTTTATTGAAAAACAACTAGAAGCTATACAATTATATTCAAGCGATGTTGTGGTTGCTAAAACGTTAAACTTTAACGAGAAAGGTGTTTTTGATGAGGTCAACCATCCAACCTTTAAGAATAGCCAAAATGAAATATTGAATCTTCAGGAAGTGCTCTATTGTCCAATATTAAATGTCAGTGCCGTAATTTTTAAATCGCATTTGTGTAAATTTGCAAAAACATTTACAACCTATAATATTATAGGAGACAGAGTGTTTTATCATGAAGCATTTTTAAACTATTCTATAGTTAAAAATGATTCAACAGTTTCGTATTTTAGAAAATCTGGCGATAGTGTTTCAACTTTGAGTAATAGAAGTAAAACGTATTATAAAAATTATTTTTTGGAGCATTTAAAGTTCATAAAACACGTTAAGAAAACGAGCAATCTTAGCACTGGATTATTTAACACATATGTGACACGCTTCTTTAATAGAGCTCGATATAGAATGTCTAGAAAGGAAAAATTAAATGCCAATTATTTAAAAATGTATATAACCTATAAGTTAAACTTAAAACGCAGTTAATGAGAGTTTCTTTGGTTATTACTGTAAAGAATGAAGCACGTTTGTTACGACAAAACTTGCTTTACCACTTGGGCATTGGAATAGAAAAAGTATTCGTCTATTTTGATGGCACAACAGATAATGGTCAACAACTAATTAAAGACATCGAAGGCGTAGAGACGAATGCGTCTATTTCTGCGGAGAAATATAGTCATTTAGGTTACTTAAAGCATCTTTGTGATAATAGAGATGTTATTCACACCGCAAGGCAATGTTTAAATACATATGATGCTCAAATGAAGTGCAAAGCTCTAGGTGTCGATTGGCTAATTTCCTTAGATGCTGATGAATTGTTTTTAACGGATTATATAAAACCCATTAACTTATCTCATTTTTTTGAAGCTTATAAGGCTTATGATGTTATTCAGTTTAAGACATTAGAAGTGTTAGCCAGAAAAATGGCTTATGATAAGGTGATGTTAGAAGAAGTAAAGTTCAAAATTCAAAAGAATTTTAAAAGTCATTTTAATCGTATTTATTTTAAGTTTTTTAACCCTTATAATAAGCAGTTCCTTTCTCATCCACATTGGTTAGGTCATGATATGGGAAAATTGGCGATTAGAGTTGACTCTAATACAATACCGAAAAATGTGCATCGCTACCAAACGATAGATAAAACAGCTTTAAAAAGCGAAAAAGGCGGTTATTTGCTTCATTATCATTTGTATGATTATCAAGATTTTATAAAGAAATATCAGAATTTTAAAGCACATCCAAATACATTTTTGAGTGGGAATAAAATAGGATCATTAAAGACACTATGGCGTGATATGGTTAACGATCCTCAATTTGATGATTTATTTTTACAAAGGTATTTTGAGGATAATATTTTAATTACAGAAGCCAAGTTTAAGACATTACAACATTTACGTTATTTTCCTTTTATTAAAAGGAAAGCAAAAGCGATTGCAGATGTTACGTATCCGCAAACAATTCTTAAATCTGTAAAACAGTCCTTGTAAATTATGCCAGAAATTAATACATCTATTATTCCTGTAAAGCAAAAGTTTGCGACGTTAAAAAATGAACCTAAGGTCATAGATTTAGAGGCTATTTGTGTGTACGTGGCTACAGGTTTTTTTTTAGATGATGATACCTTTTGGAAGCATAAAAAAGTACTTAGGCCAGGAACAAAAAATATATTAGATAACGAAGGTAATTTAGTGTCTAGTAGCCAACATTTTAAATGGCACTACAAGCTTGATGACGCGTTATCTTTTTCTGACGCTGTAGAAAATTTCGGAGCATTATTTGAGAAAATTATAGATAGACAAGTAGGCGATAAGCAAGTGATTTTACCTTTGTCTGGTGGTTTAGATAGCAGAACACAAGCCGTCGCACTTCATAAGCTAAATAAAAATGTAGCGTCTTATTGTTATGCATTTAAAGGCGGCTATCCTGAAGCGAAAATAGGAAAATCTATAGCCAATACTTGTAATTTCGACTTTAAAGCATTTACCATTCAACCCAATTATCTTTGGTCTAAGATTGATGATTTAGCGAAAATAAGTGAATGTTATTCTGAGTTTTCGCACCCAAGGCAAATGGCTATTATTGATGACTATAAAACTATGGGGGACGTTTTTAGTTTAGGGCATTGGGGCGACGTATTGTTTGATGATATGGGAGTTTCTGATGATTTAGGTCTTAATGACCAAGTAGACATACTTCTGAAAAAAATAGTAAAACCTTCAGGTATAGCGCTTGCTGAAAAATTATGGAAGCATTTCAACTTAGATGGTAAATTTAAAGATTACTTTACAGCAAGAATTCATAAGCTGTATAAAAATATTCATATTGAAAGCAGTGCTAACGCTAGTATTAGAGCTTTTAAAAGTACTTATTGGGCACCACGATGGACAAGTATCAATTTAAACATATTTAGCGAAGTAAAACCAATAACTTTGCCGTATTATGATGACGAAATGTGTAAGTTTATTTGCCAAATTCCGGAATCTTATTTGGCTCAAAGAGCGATTCAAATTGCGTATATAAAAAGAAGAGCTCCAGAGATGGCTAAAATCGTATGGCATCAACAAAAACCGTTTAATTTAAATACGTATCAGTATAACAAAACACCATTTAATTTGCCTTATAGAGTATATTCTAAACTTAATAGAATGTCTAAGGATTTCATAGGTAAACCATTGGTACAACGTAATTGGGAATTACAGTTTATAGGCGAATCTAATGAGGCGATGCTAAAAGATTATCTTTTTAAAAATAGTTTTATTCCAAAAGATATAATTTCTGAAGTTTTTAATGATTTCAAGACGAAAGATAAGGTTTACCATGCACATGCAGTGAGTATGTTATTAACCTTGAGCTTATGGGACAAGCATTTCAATAATGAATAGTTTTAAAATGTGTGGCGCGCACAAAATGATATGAGTACGACATCAAAAATAAAAATATTATATACCATTCCTAACTTTGATACAGCTGGTAGTGGAAAGGTGGTGTATGATTTAGTTAAAGGCTTAGATACGTCAAAGTTTGATGTTGCTATTGCATGCACACATAATAGAGGAGGTTTTTTTAAAACAGTAGAAGCTCTAGGACATCCTATTTATATTTTCGATACTAAAACAAATTACAGACCGTATTTTTCACTTTTAAAAAGGTTAAGACCTATTTCAAAATTTTACAAAGCGCATCATTTTGATATTGTTCACTCATGGCAATGGAGTAATGATTGGACGGAAGCCCTTGCAGCACGCTTAGTCGGTAAAAAATGGATTTACACTAAAAAGGCAATGGGTTTTAATAAACATTGGAAAATAAAAAGCTATTTAGCCAATTTTATTGTCACCATCAACGATGAAATGACACAGTATTTTCCCAATAAAAAATCACAGAAATTAATTCCATTAGGTATTGATACGGATTATTATAATGCGGCAAATTTTGAAAAAAAAGAATCGCGTTTTTTTGAAATCATAACGGTCGCTAACCTTGTGCCTGTAAAAGGAATTGAAGTTTTAATTAGAGCGATAGCGCACTTAAAAGATAAGAGCATTCGATTGAGCGTTTTAGGTGATAATGCTAATGACTATGGAGCTTCAATTAAAGCACTTTGTGAAGAATTACAGGTTGAAGATCAAGTGATTTTTCTAGGAAAACAATTAGATGTACGTCCATATATAGCAAATTCAGACTTATATGTTATTCCAACTTTAGATCAAGGGAGAAAAGAAGGTATGCCAATGGCCTTGGTGGAAGCTATGAGTATGGGAATACCAATTTTAGGATCTAATATTACAGGCATCAATTTTGTTTTAAAGGCTTTTGAGGGTTTATTGTTTACGGCAGGAGATTTTAAGGTTTTAGCAGAAAAAATAAGTCATAATCAGAAGTTAAGTGCTTCCGAACGACATAAGTTAGGTAAACACCTAAGAGCGTATTGTGTTAAGGAATTTGCGATGCATAAATTTATTGAAGCACATCAAGAATTGTACACAAAACTAGTAACAAAGTCCTAATGCCAAAATTCAATAAACATATCATTGTAGTGGGTACGGCCAGGAGTGGGACAAGTTGGTTGAGTGAAACCATGGCGCAACAGCATAGATACCGTATGCTTTTTGAACCAGAGCATGAAACCCGAACAAAGAAAGGTTATTTATTATGTGATCAATGGTTAACGTCAGACACTAATACTAGTGAAACTCATCGCTATATAAGTCAAGTTTTAAAAAACCGTGTCGATTGTGATTGGATTGCGCAAAATAGCAATCGTAAATACAAATTACATCTATGGCCTTTTATTCCTAAAAAGTATGTCATCAAATTTGTACGTGCTAATCTTGCCGCACAATACATAAATAGTGCTTTCAATGTACCTGTAATTCATATTATCAGAAATCCTTATGATGTGATTTTATCGCAAAAGCGTTCTAATTTTCCATGGTTATATGATTTGTCCATCTTTACAGCACAAGAAAAATTAGTGCAATTAATTAAAGAGAAATTTAATTACGATATAAGCACATATACTAAACTTACCAATATAGAAAAACTCTGTTTGCGTTGGTGTATAGAAAATGTGGTGCCTTTAGAAGTGTTCAACGGTTATAAAAACAAAGCAGCAGTTGTAAAATATGAAGATTTAGTTTCTAATATAGATGTGTATTATAACCTTTGTAAATCTTTTGAAATTGAACCTATTAGTAATTTAGAATCCCATTATAGAAAACCTTCAAGTAAAACACATCCTAAAAGTGAATTAATCTCAGCGCAAAATCAAACGAAAGCTAAAATCACTGAGGCAGATAAGGCAAGGGTTAATGAATTATTAGATATATTTGAAACGCAGTTATACAAAATAGAATAATTTACTGCTAGGTATCAAATGAAACTGTACTACCCAACGACACTTTACGATTCAAAATCTAGTAATCGGTATGCTGTTTTCCCACTTTTAAAAGTTTTTTTAAAGTCGGATAAGATTTTAGAAAATCCTGCTGTAGAAGTATTTGGTTTTACCAATCAATTGATGACACTAGTTGATGATATAAACGAAGCAACTGTAACTATTCTACCAATGTCTTGGGACTTTTATGTAAAGGAGAATAAAGAAAAAATAGCAAACGATTTTATTGAAAGTGTCAATAGTCTAAATAAACTTGTATTTATATTTATCTCAGGAGATTTTGGTGTGAAAATTCCAGATTTTCCAAACGTTAGAGTCTATAGATGTAGTGGTTACAAAAGTAAATTGCCAAATACGCATTTAGGATTACCTGTATTTCATAGAGATCCATTAGAACGATACTATAATTCCGAGGTTATTTCATTAAGAGCATATGCAGAGATTCCAACCGTAGGCTTTTGTGGTCAAGCAATAAAATCTATTAGCAACAGAATTAAAGAGCAACTTAGAATTGTCTTTAATAATACGAGATACTATTTAGGATTAGCTGAAAAGAGTCCGCAAAAAATACAATCTACATCCTACAATAGATTTAAAATTTTAGATAATCTCAAGGGTAAATCACTTATTGCAACTAATTTCATTATTAGAGATCAATATGGAGGTGGTGTAAAACGAGGCAGAGGAGCAACGAAAGTAGCGGAAGAGTATTTTGAAAACATGGAAAATTCAGATTACATCATCTGTTACAGAGGCGCAGGGAATTTTTCGGTTCGTTTTTATGAAACCTTAGCCATGGGAAGAATACCTGTTTATATAAATACCGATGGATTTTTACCGTTGCGCGAGAGTGTTAATTGGAAATCGCATTTAGTTTGGGTAGAACCCTCAGAAATTCATAAAATTGAAGAAAAAATAGTTACTTTTCATAACGCTCTCAATCAAAGTGAATTTGAAGCGTTACAAAAAAGTAATCGTAACTTATGGAAGGATCAATTAAACCTTTGGAGTTTCTTTTATCATCAAATACAACAGGCTAAAGGCGATAATTAAATTTTTCCGCAGCAAAAATGAGTCACAAATTAAAGATAGCAATATACTCTGGTGTTATTCCGTCGTCTACTTTTATAGAACGGTTAATAACAGGATTGTCTATTTCTAATCAATGTGAAATTTATCTTTTTGGAGCAGAAAAGCAAATGTTACGTTATGATAAAAATGTAAAGGTTGTAGGTTATAGAAATTCAAAGTTTTCAAAATTTATTCAATTAATAAAGTATAGTTTCTTGATGTTTTTTTTTAATCGTAAGGATAAAAAGAAATTAGATGTGATTCTTAAATCCAAGGGTCGAAACACACGCTTAGATAAAGTTAAATTTTATCCTGTACTTTGGCATAAGCCAGATATTTTTCATCTACAATGGGCAAAAGGAATTGAAGATTGGATATGGCTAAAGGAATTTGGTGTTAAAGTCGTTTTGAGTTTAAGAGGAACACAAATTAATCATTCGCCTATTGCAGATGCTGAGCTTGCAGCAATGTATAGACGTGAGTTCCCAAAAGTAGATGGTTTTCATGCAGTATCTAAGGCTATAGCTAATGAAGCTGCAAAATATGGTGTAACTCCCGCAAAAACGAAAGTTGTTTACAGCGGATTGCAATTAGAGCCGTCATTAGAAATGGAGAAAAATAAAAATGGTGTTTTTCAAATTATATCTATTGGAAGACCACATTGGATTAAAGGTTATACCTATGCTTTAGATGGGTGTAAACAATTAAAAGATAATGGTTTTAAATTTCAATACACTATAATTGGTGCCGCAGGAAATATAGAATTGGCTTACCAAATTGAAGATTTAGGTTTACAAAATGAAGTAATTTTAATGGAAAAACAACCTTTTAATACTGTAAAAGAGAATATACAATCTTCAGATTTATTAGTATTGCCAAGTTTAAAAGAAGGAATTGCAAACGTAGTCTTAGAAGCAATGTTGTTAAAAACGTTTGTACTAACAACCGATTGTGGAGGGATGACAGAAGTGATAAATGATAATGTTAACGGGTTTGTGGTTCCTATTCGAAATTCCGAAGCAATTGCGCAAAAGATATTAGAGATTAGTACGTTGTCTATAGAGCAAAAGGATGAATTGGTTAATAACGCAATTCAAACTGTAAGAAACCAGCACAATGAAAAGCAATTAATTACAGGAATGCTTAATTTTTATAAAGACCTATAAGATGAAACAAAAAGGGCAGAAATCACAAACTATCGGTCTTGTACTATCTACAGTACCAAGATATTCTGAAACCTTTTTTAGAAATAAAATTAAAGGTTTGCAAAACCATGGATTTAAGGTAATTTTATTTGTTGATTATTATAAGAAGGAAGACTCTAATTTTTCTTGTAAAATTGTTTCTGCTAGTAATTATAACAATAGTAGGTTTATAAATTTTTGGAATAGTTTCGTTGCGCTTTCAAAATCAGTTTTTGTTCATCCTAAACGGAGTTTAAAATTATTTCAATTAAACAAAAAAGATCATATTTCATTTAAGGATAATCTGAAGCAAATCATTATCAATGAGTTTTTTCTATCAGAACAAGTAGATTGGCTGCACTTTGGTTTTGGAATGCTTGCTGTAAATAGAGAAAATGTCGCAGCTGCTATAAAAGCTAAAATGGCTGTTAGTTTTAGGGGTTTTGATTTGTATCTATCGCCTTTGAAGCATAAAAACTGTTATAATATATTATTTAAAAAAGATATTAGGTATCATGTTTTATCACAAGAAATGAAACATGATTTAATGAAATATAAAGTTCAGGAGAATCAAATAAAAGTAATAACTCCAGCAATTAACACTGAGTTTTTTCAAACAGAAAAATCGCCTCATAAATCTAAGCATCTACAATTAGTAACTGTGGCTAGACAACATTGGAAAAAAGGATTTATATACACATTAGAAGCCTTAGCATGTCTAAAACAAAATGATATTGATTTTCATTACACCATTATTGGAGGAGGTATTGAGCAAGAACGAATCACTTTTGCGGCATATCAGTTAGGTATATTGGAAAACATAACATTTACAGGTAAATTACCACAGGAGGAAGTGAAAGCGACTCTATTACAATCTTCAATTTTTGTTCAATATAGTATTCAAGAAGGTTTTTGTAATGCCGTTTTAGAAGCACAGGCTTTAGGCTTATTATGTGTGGTTTCTAACGCAGAAGGATTAGCAGAGAATGTATTGAATGGCATAACTGGTTGGGTCGTTCCTAAAAGAGAACCAATCCAATTAGCTCAAAAAATAATGGAAATCTTAAACTTACCAGAAGAACAAAAGCAAGAGATAAGAAATGTAGCGATTGAGAGAGTTAAAAAGGAGTTTAATTTAGAGAAACAGCAGGAAAAATTTGTTCGTTTTTACCAAAATTAGTAGACCATTTAGTACTTGTTTAAATCTTAGTTGATAGCTTTTAGTATAACTACATGAATATTTAATACATAATATCTATTATTGTATAATAATTTGAAAAACAGAAAAACCCTCAAACATAATAATGACAAATTATGAATTAATGCGTTGGTTAACATTTCCTATAATGACAACTCATTTAGTAACTGTTCGCAACGATATAAAGAGATTGTTAAAATCTAATACGCAAAGGTCTAAAAAAATTTCTGTTTTAGATGTTGGTGGTCGTAAATCGCCATATACTATTAATTTACCTGCAGAAATAACTTTATTAGATGTGCCTCAAGAAGAAGGCACACGTGAGGAATTAAATTTAGGGTTTACGTCAGAAATACTTACTAATATTCAGAAAAAACGTAGCAATATTAAAGATGTAATTATAGAAGACATGACTAAATCTACCTTGGCAGATGGTTCATACGATGCGGTTGTTTGTATTGAAGTTATAGAACATGTAGAAGCAGATGACGTTTTTGTTAAAAATATAGCGAATGTTATAGAAGAAGGTGGTTGGGCTTATTTTACAACGCCAAATGGTGATTATATTAAAAACGAAGGTCCAAATAAAAATCCTGATCACGTTAGGCATTATACAAGATTAGAGTTGCAAACCTTATTAGAGAAGTATTTTGATAATGTAGATGTACATTACGCCGTGAAAACAGGAAAATACAGAGTTATGGGATTAAAAAGTTTTAAACTGAGCAATCCTTTTGGTATTTTAAAAACCATATTTGCTAATATAGTTAATAGGTTTCAGTCTAAAGGTGTAGAAAATACGTCTCAAGAAACAGCACATTTAGTTGCAATAGGTTATAAATAAATTGATTAAATAAGTCATTAAAATGCAAATAAAAAAAGCACTGAAAAGATTGTATTATTCAATCAATCCGCCAAAAACTAAGTTTTTAAGTGCAAAAATATGTGATGTTTCACTGAATGTCCTTCCAGGTACATTAAGAAAACATGTCGATCAAGATGATGCCTGGTGGTTTTATTTAACTAAACATCATTCTAATATTTTTGATATTGGTTGTAATATAGGTTATACAGCATTATTAGGTCTAATTCAGAATCCTAATAAGCAATTTCTTTTGGTAGATCCAAACCCTGAAGCATTACAGCAAGCTGCGACAAATTTAATTCAGAATGGTATGGCTAATAAAGCAAACTTTATGTCTGCTTTTGTAAGTGATTCTGTGGATGAAACCATACAATTTTATACTATTGGTTCTGGTGCAGCTGGCAGTATGTATGCTTCACATGCAGAAACGGCCGCGTCTATGGATTCATTTATGGATGTAAAAACTGTGACCTTAGATTATTTATCTGAGTATTATAATTCGCAACCAGATCTAGTAAAGATTGATGTAGAAGGTGCAGAAACTTTAGTAATGCGAGGTGCTAAGAAAATGACTAATGCATCTAAGTGTACTTTCTTTATTGAAATGCATAATGTGGAAAACCTAGGAATGGAAGCCGCTGGTCAAAAAATGATTGATTGGTGTAATGAAATGGATTATAGAGCTTGGTATTTAAAAACAGGCGAATTATTACAAAATGCCGAAGAAATTAAAAACAGAGGAAAATGCCATTTGTTATTATTACCAAAGGAAAAAGATTATCCAGATTATCTAAAAGGAGTTGAGCAAAAGGCTGAACTTCCAAAATCAATTTAATGTTATTTAGATTTTTAACATATTTACAACCCACTCATTATTTTCAGAAGTTTTCAAATAAAAAAACTTCGGTATTTCCTAAAGTTGAAAATTTATCAGAAACTATTTTACAACAATTAACTTTAGATAAAAACTATCAATCAAAAACCGCTCAAAACTACGATTTATCATGGCAGGCTGTGCAAAAAGGGTACATTGGTAATGTAGAAACATATTCAAGTTTTGATGATGTTTCAATACAAGATAACTATCATTTTATCCGAAAATACTTCAATAGAGCATGGGTTTTATATATACTGATTTTTCGTCTTTTCTCATTACATAATCCATTTAAGGAAATCAATGCTTGGTTTAAAACCAAAGGAACAAAACGAGAATTGGTTGGCAAAAATCCAATAATTCATAATGATTGGGAAATCTTTAAATCTGAATTAATTCAAAAAAATGATAAGGTAAGTGTTGTAATACCAACGCTTAATAGATATAAGTATTTAAAAGATGTTTTAAAGGATTTAGAACAACAAGATTATTCTAATTTTGAAGTTATTGTCGTGGACCAGTCAGAACCTTTTGATGCATCGTTTTATGATGGTTTTAATTTAGACATCAACCTTATACGTCATGAAGAAAAGGCATTGTGGTTGGCTAGAAATACAGCAATTAAAAATGCAAAAGGGAATTTTATAGCCTTATCAGAAGATGATGTGCGTATAGAACCTAATTGGATTAGCTTACATTTAAAATGTTTAGATTTTTTTAACGCCAAAGTATCTGCTGGCGTCTTTTATCCTGAAGGAAAAGACATACCAAAAGAACGCTCTTTTTTTGCAATAGCTTCTCAGTTTGCCACTGGTAATGCCATGTTATATAAAACGGTATTTAAAACAGTAGGTTTGTTTGATAGGCAGTTTGAAAAACAGAGAATGGGTGATGGCGAATTTGGTATGAGAGTTTATCTTGATGGTATAAAAAGTGTTTCTAATCCTTTTGCTTCTTGCATAGATATAAAAGCGGGAACTGGTGGTTTGCGCGAGATGGGAAGTTGGGATGCATTTAGACCTTCAAATTTTTTCGCACCAAGACCTATACCAAGTGTTCTATATTACTTTAGACGATATTTTGGTAAAAAAGCATCGCGTTTGGCGATGTTAAGAATGGTACCATTATCGATCTTTCCATATCAATTCAAAAAAAATAAGCCATTATTAATTTTGGGTGCGTTTCTCACTATTTTAATATTACCAATTGTTTTTTATCAGGTATTTAAATCTTGGGGTTTAGCAAGTAAAAAAATAAAAGAAGGCCCTTTAATAGATACGATATAATGCCTTCAGAAAAACAACACATTTTAATTGTAACATCAGAATTTCCACCGCAACCAGGAGGTATAGGTAATCACGCCTATCAGTTAGCATTAGAGTTGTCTAATCATGGTTATTTGGTAAAAGTTATTGCAGATCAACGTTCTTTATATGGTAATGAGGAAAGAGAGTTCGATGCTGAATTACCATTCTCTGTGATTAGAATAAAGCGAGAAGGTTTTAGATTAAAAATGTATCTTAATAGAATTATTAAAACGAATAAACATTTTTCAAATTCTAGCCATGTCATTGCTACAGGTAAATTTTCACTTTGGAATATTGCTTTTATTAGTTTATTTAAGAAAGTAAAAACTATAGCAGTGATACATGGCACTGAAGTTAACTTTAAACCATTTCTTTTAAAGAAATCAATTGCCATAGCTTTAAAGAAAATGGATACCATCGTAGCTGTTTCTAATTACACTAAGGATTTAGTAAATCATTTAAAGAAAAAAGTAGTTGTGATTCCTAATGGTATTAGAACCTCAGATTGGAAGTTGAATACCTTAACTGGTTTTGAATTGGAAGGAAATCCTACGTTAACAACGGTAGGTAGAGTTAGTGCAAGAAAAGGACAGTTAAATGTCATAAAACTGCTACCAGAATTAGTTAAACACTATCCTGAATTACATTATCATTGTGTTGGTATACCTTCAGAGGCAGATCATTTTACTTCTATTGCAGCCAACTTGCAAGTGGAATCTCATATTACATTTCATGGTGCCTTAGATGATAATCAATTGAAACAAACCCTGAGTGAAACAGACTTGTTTGTAATGCTAAGTAGCGAGAGTGCAACAGGTGATGTAGAAGGTTTTGGTATAGCAATATTAGAAGCAAATGCAATGGGTATTCCTGCAATTGGTTCTTTAAATTGTGGTATTGAGGATGCTGTTCAAAATGGAATATCAGGAGTTTTAATAAATTCTAATAATGCTATGGAGTTTAAAGAGGCTGTTGATACAATCATGAATAAAAAAGAAAGCTTTTCTGAAGGAGCTAAAGAATGGGCAAACCATCACAATTGGTCTATAGTTATAAAACGATATATTAAGTTGTTATCATGAGTATATTAACTATAATATCGCATACGGAGCATTACAAGACACCAGATGGAACAATTGTTGGGCTTGGATCAACGGTTACAGAAATTAACAATTTGGTAGACGTTTTTGATTCTATTGTTCATGTGGCAATGCTTCATGATGTTTCTGCGCCCTCTAGTGCGTTGCCTTACACCTCTAATAAAATTACGTTTGTCCCTTTGCCAGCAGTTGGTGGTACTAATGTAATATCTAAACTAGATATTATTTGGAAGGCACCTAAAATGATCGGCATTATAAAGAAGGCATTAGATGCATCAGATTACTTTCAATTTAGAGCACCTACAGGAATTGGTGTTTTTGTTATTCCGTATTTAGTGCTTTTTAATAAAAATAAAGGTTGGTTTAAATACGCAGGAAACTGGAAACAAGAAAATGCGCCTTTAGCTTACAGCTTTCAACGTTGGTTATTAAAAAAACAGAAACGACGTGTGACTATAAATGGGAAATGGCAAGATCAGCAAAATCATTGTCTAACATTTGAAAACCCTTGCCTTACAGAAGCAGAAGTAAAAGCAGGACGAGGTGTTGTAAGTAATAAAAAGTTTGATAATAATTCTGTAGATTTTTGCTTTGTAGGACGATTAGAAGAGGAAAAGGGAATAGGTTTATTGGTAAATGCATTTAAAAACCTGAGTGTAGATTTTCAAAAACAAGTAGGTACAATACATATTGTAGGAGATGGAAAATTACGTGAGTATTTCCAAAATCAGACTAAAGATATTGGTTTGAATTTTGAGTTTTATGGTTATTTATCAAGAAAGGATGTGCATCATATTTATAAAATATCACATGCTATTATTTTACCATCAGCATCAGAAGGATTTCCTAAGGTAATTTCAGAGGCTATGAATTATGGTTGTCTACCAATAGTTTCAAATGTATCTTCTATTTCTAATTATGTTATTGACTCTAAAAATGGATTTTTACTGTCTGAAATAACAGAAGAAGGATTGAAAGATAAAATTCAAAAAATGTTAAATCTATCTGAGGTAATTTATTTGCGTATGATTGCTTCAAACGATTCAAATATTTATAAGTTTACCTACTCATATTATAATGATAGAATAAAAACAGAATTATTATCAATTTAGAATTATAATTAACAATATGTAAGTGGTTGATAATAGTTTGGTTAAATCTATTTTTTTTATGACAAGTACACAAAAAATAATTACATTTATCGAGAGTTTAAAAATGAGCAATTCTAAATGATTTTAAAGAAAATGTTTTGGGTGCTAAAGCGTCATCCATTTTTATATACTACGCGTTTTAAATTGCTGTCAAAGAATGTAAGTGTTGATGATATAGGTAGTTGTACTTATAATGACACTAATAAAAAGGAAGATATTTCTAATTATTATTCTGAGATTAATAACACCATTTTTAAAGACTTTACACCACAGACTGATGTTTTACGTGTTCAAAATTTAAGTGTATGGTTACAAAATAACATAAAAGGTGGACCAGGTTTAAGTGAACCATCTGATAAAGCTCTAAAGATTATGCTCGCGGGTAAAGGCGGTGTTTGTAGTGATATGGCTCAAGTTTTTAATAACTTTTGTGTTATAAACGAAATAAGGGTAAGAGAATGGGGAACTACAAGAGCACCTTTTAATACAGCTTTTGGAGGTCACTCATTTAATGAGTTTTTTAGTAAAGAATTAAACAAGTGGATACTTATAGATCCTTCTAATAGTTTGTTCTTTTATAATAGTGGAGAAGAAACGCCTTTGTCAGTTGTTGAATTATTTCAATTGATCAGAAAGGAGAAGGATATTAGTTATAAATCTTTTAACGATAAGAAAAAGTTAGAAGTTAAAAGTATTCAAAGGAATTATTTAAATCCTAATACAATTCCGTTTTTGATTTGTAATTATTCCAATAAAACGTATGATAAATTCCTAAGGCATACTAGGCCTTATATACCAGTATTTGTAACCCATTTTGCATTATATCTACTAAGGAAAAGCTACCATTATCGTTTCCCATTAGACGATTATAAGATTATTTTTAGTGAAGATTAAAGATTAATCTCGGAAATGTAAGTTGCCTTTTTATGGTATCTTGCGTTAAAATTGAATCAATAATATAGATACTTCCATTTGAAAACTAATATTACTTATATAAGTGCCATTGCTTTTCATTCCGTATTGGGTTTGTTACTTTATTTAAACGAAAGTCTTGGGAAACCT
This sequence comes from Winogradskyella sp. 4-2091, assembly GCF_045765065.1. Taxonomy (NCBI): domain Bacteria; kingdom Pseudomonadati; phylum Bacteroidota; class Flavobacteriia; order Flavobacteriales; family Flavobacteriaceae; genus Winogradskyella; species Winogradskyella sp. 4-2091. The sequence goes on along the minus strand of NZ_JBJKOD010000005.1, from coordinate 282,157 downwards.
TACTTTTTTATTGCCTTATTTTATTTTTTATACAGAATTATAACTGCTTCAGATAAAAGTAGAACTCTTGAAGTATTAAAGGCATGTGCTTATTTTGTTGGTGCTGAGGTTTTGCTGAGAACTACTAAAGGTTCTATATCATACGAAGCAGGTAAATATTTAGTTATACTATTTGTATTAATGGGTATGTTTTATAAAGGAATCTCTGGTAAAGGTTATCCCTATTTTATTTATCTCTTGTTTTTAATTCCGTCCATTTTTGTGGCTTCAACAACATTGAGCTTCGATGCTAATTTTAGAACTAATATTGCATTTGTTTTAAGTGGACCAGTGTGTTTGGGTTTGTCGGCTTTATTTTGCTATGATAAGCGTATAAGTTACAATCAAATTTCTCAGATAATGCTTTTTATGGTATTACCAATCATTGCACATACAGCATATATTTATTTTTACACACCAAACCTGAAAGATGTTATATCTAGTACAGCATCCAATAGAGCAGCAGCAGGAGGTTGGGGAGCTAACCAGGTATCTGCAATTTTAGGACTTGGTATGTTTTTAATGGCCATACGATTATTTACTAAATCGGCTACATTACCTCTTAAAATTTTAAATGCCTCAATACTTGGTTTAATTACGCTAAGAGCAATTACTACAATGAGTCGTGGAGGTGTAATTACTGCAATTGCAGCTATTGTGATTTACCTCTTTTACTATTATCGTCATTCTAAGGTTAGAAAACGTAATGAAATAATATCTATTTTCGGTTTATTGTGCGTTAGTTTAATGTTAACCTGGTTTGTTAGTGTATCTCAAACAGGAGGTTTAGTAGGGCTGCGTTATGCAAATAAAGACCATTTAGGTAGGGAAAAAGAAAGTTTAACGACTGGTAGAAGTGAGTTATTTGAAGGTGAACTCGAAGGATTTATTTCTAGCCCATTTTTTGGCATTGGATCTAGTAGAGCTAAAGACGAAAGAATTGAGCAAGAGGGACAAGGCGTGACTTCACACAGTGAGTTTAGCAGAACTTTGGCTGAACACGGAATTTTTGGCGTCATAATTTTATTAATACTTATTTTTAAACCACTTGAAATACGCGGTAGAAATAGAGGTAATTATTATTTTTATCCGTTGATGGCTTTCTGGTTTTTAACCATAAACCATATGTCCATGAGACTTGCTATGCCAGCTTTTATATATGCATTAGCCTTATTAAATGTAAAAAATGAAAAACGTCCTTTATATAGGAAACAACTTAAAGAACAAAAAGTCTAATACTTCAAGTATTCAAACATTGGGTGCTTTACTAGAAGGTGAAGGTTATTCATTATACTACGCATCTTCTAAAAGTAATAAAGTTTTTAGGCTGTTAGATATGTTAAAGAGCGTAGTGAAGTTAAGAAACACTGCAGATGTTGTCCTTATTGACACCTATAGTACTCTGAATTTTTATTTTGCTTTAATTGTGAGCCAATTATGTCGATTTTTAGATTTAGAATATATTCCAATTTTACATGGTGGAAATCTACCATCTCGTTTAAAATCTAACCCTAAGTTAAGTGCGCTTATCTTTGAAAATGCTAAACATAATATTGCGCCATCTTTATATTTAAAGAGTGAATTTGAATTGTTCGGTTTTCATAATATTACATATTTGCCTAATGCTATTAAAATTGAAGAATATCCTTTTAAAAACTATAGGTTTGATAACCCAAGATTATTATGGGTGCGTTCATTTTCAGAGATTTATAATCCTAAATTAGCAGTTAAGATTTTGTCTGAATTAAAAAAAATAGAACCAAATGCTACTTTGTGTATGGTTGGTCCTGATACTGACGGCTCATTAAAAACAGTGAAGCAATTGGCTGGAGATCTCAATTTAGATGTAGAATTTACAGGGAAGTTAACGAAACAAGATTGGATTTCCCTTTCTAAGAAATACAATATATTTATTAATACAACCAATGTAGACAATACACCTATCAGTGTTATAGAGGCTATGGCATTAGGCTTGCCAGTGGTTTCTACTAATGTTGGCGGATTACCGTTTTTAATTTCTGAGAATAAAGATGGGTTATTAGTTGCGCCTAATAATGTTGAAGCATTTGTAGAGGCTATTATTAAGATAAAATTTGATAATCAACTTAGAGATCAACTAACAAAAAATGCGAGACAAAAGGTTGAATTTTTTTCATGGCAAACGGTAAAAGTACAATGGGATGCTGTTTTGTTGTAAATAAATGTTAGAAATCAGATCATCTTATTATCTTTATCGCTTATTTATCCCTCAGAATGTCTAAAAAAAAAGGTATCCATTTCGAAGTATCCGAACGTAAAGTTCTTCTCAGAATTTTAGATTTGGTAATGGTTTATTTAGGTGTTTATTGTCTAAGTTTAAATTTCGATTTTGTTTACATTGAAGTAAGTAAGGACAACAGTGTAGCCTTGATTTTATTAGGTGTATACGTTTCAATATTTGCTACCATATTTGAGCTCTATGATTTGCAAAAAGCAAGTAGGCTTGATACGACCTTTCAGAATGTAGTGATTACTGCTTCAATTGTGGTTTTATTTTATCTTTTAACACCTGTGCTCTCTCCTTTTCTACCTTTAGAGAGGATGCAAATTGTTTACCTCTATTTAACCATAATTGTTTCCATACTTTTATGGCGATTTTTATACATTAACTTAATTGAGACTCCGCGCTTTTACAAGCGTGTTCTATTAGTAGGAGAGATTTCTAATATAGATGGATTGATAAATGCTTTAGATACAAAAGATCCAAATTATAAAATAATAGGGTTTATAAATAGTGAGGTATCATCAGATGAATCTGTGAAATTTAAAGGAAGAAGAGAGTTTGACTCAAAAGACTTTCTTAATGTGATTGAAAAGGAAAAAATTTCAGAGATTTTAGTAGCTAGTTTTAATACGGAAGCTATAATTTCAGAAGTTTACCATGACTTGATGCTACTTTTAGAGAGAGGATTTAAGATTAGAGATTATACTCAGGTCTACGAAGAATTACTTCAAAAAGTTCCTGTACAGTTCGTAGGTAAGGATTTTTATAAACATTTTCCTTTTAGTAGAAGTAATGAAAATAAACTGTACATCTTTTTTCAGCGTGCTTTTGATGTTGTTTTTTCGTCTATAGGTTTATTAATTGGGTTACTTATTTCGCCAATCATTTTAATTGGAAATTTATTAGGAAATAAAGGTCCATTGTTTTACACTCAAGAAAGAGTAGGTCGCAATGGAAAACCATTTGAAATCATTAAGCTTAGAACTATGATTGTTAATGCTGAAAAGGATGGCATGAAATGGGCTATAAAAAACGATGCTAGAATTACTGCGTTCGGAATGTTTTTACGCCGTTCTCGATTAGATGAAATCCCTCAATTTTATAATGTTCTAAAAGGCGATATGAGTATTATTGGCCCTAGACCAGAACGTCCATTTTTTGTAAATGAACTAGCCAGAATTATTCCTTTTTACGAAACAAGACATATTATAAAACCAGGACTTACAGGTTGGGCACAAGTGAGTACAAGATACGGTTCTACTGTAGATGACAGCTTAACTAAGTTACAATATGATTTATATTATATAAAGCACAGAAGTATCTTCTTAGACTTGAGTATAGCAATTAAAACCTTAAGTACAATTCTGTACTATAGAGGTCAGTAATTATTTTAGTGAATTGAATTTAATCAGGTAGATGTATCTTATTAATAGCACAGCTAGCAACGGAATTAATCCAATTGCAAACACTTGGATACCACTAATCCAATGAAAAGTCATTAATACTAACATTATAACTAAGAATTTTATATAACGTTGAAACCAACTAGTTAGTTTTGGTTTTAAAACTTGACCTATAACTAATAAATTAAGTGGCATAGCCCATAGTAAGTTATAATTGTATGCCGTAGCAGTATGATCTGTAGCAAACCAAAGTAATAAAATTACAATACCAACGATTCCGGTAATTAAAAATAAAACAACATCTAACCATTTAGTTCTGGTCTTATTTCTGTAATCTTTATATGTAATAAACAAAATCCCTAGCCCAATAAGTCCCATAATTAATAGTGGGCTAAAAATTAAACCCAGCACAAAATTATTGGTCTTATTTCTTTCATTTAGAGTTTTAGAACTTTTAACCAATTTTTCAGAGCCATTTAATGTTGCACTATCAAAAAAGTGCTGAATATAATATGGTAAAAACATATGTTCTGAAACAGAAGCAGTGTTATCAATCACAGAGCCTAAGGCAATATCAATTCCAAAACTTCCCCAAGTATTTAATCCAACGTGGTCATGTATTAATGATCTAAAAGTTTTTGGTTTAAAATCTGGAGGTGTATTAAATTCTAGTTTTCTATTTGTTGCTTTAAGTGTAACATCTCTTATTTTTGTCGCACAATTATCAAAAAAGAAATCATATAAATAACCTCTGTTTTCTGGTTTGTAATTGTTTTCTAAATAATTAAAAAGTCTTTGTTCTTCACTTGCAGAGAGATTTAATACTTGCTCTTCAATTGAGCGATTATATCTTGAATAATGAAGATAAACATCGGCAAAATTGTGTTTGCTAATGAGATAGTTTAATTTCCCTTGAGCGAATTTTAAATAGAAATTTGGTGCACCAAAGTCGTATTCACCATAGCCAAAAACAGCATCAATACCTAAATTTCTATCTTTAATTCTAAACGCGTTATGTCCAAAAGCATCATTTAGAGATTCTCCTGGACCAAAAGTTAATACTGATATTTCTGCATTCTGAGAGAGCTGTAACTGTTGGGAGAAACCTACAGTAAGTAAAAAGAGATTAAATAAAATGGATAGTTTTAATTTCATATAGTAAGTTCTATCTAAAGACACCAAAATCTATTTTTAAAGAGAATACGTTAGAATAGAGCGCAGCACTTTGGTCACCAATATCGGTAAAGGCATAATCTATCTGTATTCCTTTGTATTTAAAACCCACACCGAAGTTGGGTTGAAATGAAACCTGCTCCGAATCGTCAATTTGAATTTCATTTTGAAAATTACCAACACCACCTCTTAAAAATACTAAGTCAGTATAACCAAATTCAAATCCTAATGCAGGATTTATACTGGCAAAAGAGGTTGAAATAATATCATTGTTTTCTGCAAATCGTACATTTAAGTTTGCAGCAGCTTGTAAAGTGTAATCGTAATGAAATATCCACATTTTAGATAGTCCTATTTCTAATTTAGGAATTGTGATTTCTGTTGTTTCGGGTAGTTCTTGGTTTTCTCCATCGATGGCACCACTAATTTGTTCAAATTTTTCTTCATCTATAGACCATGCATTAAATGTGGTGGTAATATCTCTGGCCATTATACCAAACTTCCAGTCATTATTCCCTTCAAATTGAATGCCTGCATCTAAGCCAAAACCCCAAGAAGAGGCGAAATCTCCAATGATTCTTCTAATTATTTTAGCATTTACACCAAAATTTAATCCATCTAAAGGCAATTTTCTTGCGTATGAGAATGTAAGTCCGTAATCTGCTGTGGAGAATGTGCTTATTCTATCATAATTAATATTTCCTTGATCATCAATTAATTGTGTTGTGTCTAAAATATCATCAACACCAAACCTAATAAGTGAAATGCCTAATGCACTTTTATCATCTAATGGCATTCCGTAACCAATATAATTGTAATTAGCTATGTTAGCAAAATAACTAGAATGCATTAATGCGAGTTGTTTGTCTTCGAGATGCACTAATCCTGCCGGATTCCAATATCCGGAATTTACATCAGCAGTATGCGATACAACTGCGTTACTCATACCTAATGCAGCAGCATCTACACCAATACTCATAAATTCATTTGAATATTTTCTTGTAGTTTGAGCCGTAGCTATAAGTGTAGTAAGTGTTAAGAGAATTACAGCGTAATTTTTCAACAGCAATATTTTTTTACAAAGATGCACATTATTTTTCTATCTATTTAACTGTAAATTGCCGTTGTTATTGTTTTCTTTAGGTTCAATTTTAAAAAAAGTAAGTTTACACTAAAATACTTTTATATTTTTACACAAATTATAGTTTATGAGTTTTAAAAGACATATACCAAATATAGTAACGTTACTCAATTTGTTTTCGGGCTGTATTGCGGTAATTTTTGCAGTCTATGGTAATTTTGTTGCTGCTGCTATATTTGTTTTTTTAGGCATATTTTTCGATTTTTTTGATGGACTTTTAGCACGAAAATTAAATGTTCAGAGTCCTTTGGGGATTCAATTAGATTCTCTCGCTGATTTAGTGACAAGTGGTGTTGTTCCAGGCGTAATAATGTTTAAGCTTATTTCTTTAGCTATAAATGCTCCAGAATTTAACGGTAATAAAAATAGTTGGAATTCTGGTTTTGAATTAGAGATGTTAGAGGTTCCTATTTTGCCACTGTTTGGTTTGTTAATTGCGTTAGCTTCTGCTTACAGACTTGCTAAATTTAATTTAGACGAAGATCAGCAAACCTATTTTAAAGGATTGCCAGTGCCAGCAAATACCTTGGTCATTTTATCATTGCCTTTGATTTTAGAATATCAAAATAGCGATGTTATGAATGCTATAATTATTAATAAATGGTTTTTAATAGGGTTAACATTATTAAGTTGCTACCTTTTGAATTCTAATATAAAACTGTTTGCATTAAAATTTAAAAACTGGAAATTTAGAGATAATGCTGTTAGGTATATTTTTTTAATACTGAGCGTTGTACTGTTGATAGTACTCCAATTTGCTGCAATTCCTCTAATAATTGCATTGTATCTAATATTGTCGATAGTTGATAGAAAAAATATTAATTAATAACAAATAACCAATTACATTTACCTTCAATAGTTTATAACTTATGGCAGAAATTCTTTTTACACTTTTAATGCTTGTAATGCTGCAAGCAGTTTTAGGTTTTGATAATTTACTTTATATTTCATTAGAATCTAAAAAAGCACCTTTAGAGGAACAAAAACGAGTTAGGAAAATTGGAATTCTCATAGCCATAGTGTTAAGGATTGTATTGCTTTTTGTTTTAGTAAAGGTTATTGGATTCTTTCAAGAACCATTTTCCTTTTTAACAGGTCATATAGAAAATGTAATAGATTTTGCATTTAATGGTCATAGTATTATCGTTTTAATTGGTGGTGGATTTATAATCTATACAGCTATTAAGGAAATATGGCATATGATTGCCACACCAGATTTAAGTCACGATGTAGAAGGAGGAAACGATAAAAGATCTAAAACTGCGAATGCTGTTATTGTTAGCATAGTTATAATGAACTTAGTGTTTTCTTTCGATTCAATTTTAGCCGCAATAGGCCTTACAAGTGAGATTGAAGATTCTACAACAGCATTTATTGTTATGGCAATTGCTATTGTTGCGAGTGGTTTATTAATGTTGTTTTTGGCTGATAGAATTTCTACATTCTTGGCTAAGAATAGAATGTATGAAGTATTAGGTCTATTCATTTTATTTATCGTTGGAATTATGCTAATTACAGAAGGAGGTCATTTAGCGCACTTAAAAATATTTGGAAATGAAATTGTACCAATGAGTAAAACAACCTTCTATTTTGTAATAGTTGTTTTAGTAATTGTGGATGTTGTACAAGGCCGTTATCAAAAGAATTTGATTAAAGAGAAAGAGCAAGAAACAGCAAATAAATAACAAAATCACTTAGTCGCATGCAAAAGTATAAGCTTAAATATTTAATCTATATTTTCGTTACCATAATGGCCATTCAAATTATAATTGGGTTGGCAGATATATTATTATCAAAAGCGGATAGTGATTTAACGTCTATAACTTCGATATTAATTTCAATTTGCAGTATACCTTTAAGCTTAATAAATAGTAATTTGCCATTTTTTGTGTCGGAAAATCTATTTATGGTTCTTATATATTGGGCAATTAACCTCGTGATACAATCTGTATTTGTTTATGGCGTGTTGTTGGTAATACAAAAATTAAAGAATAGCAATAAATAGATTAGAATGCTATTTTAGTTTTACGTAGTTCAAAATTCTGTCCTAAATATACTTTACGCACCATTTCATCACTAGCTAATTCTTCTGGCTTACCAGCTTTAAGAATTTTACCTTCAAACATTAAATAAGTTCTGTCTGTAATGGCTAGAGTTTCTTGTACGTTGTGATCAGTTATTAGAATCCCGATATTTTTCTTTGTAAGTTTTGCAATGATGCGCTGAATGTCTTCTACAGCAACAGGGTCTACACCAGCAAAAGGCTCATCTAATAGAATAAAACTTGGATCTGTTGCTAGAGCTCTCGCTATTTCGGTTCGTCGTCTTTCTCCACCAGATAATAAATCGCCTCTATTAGTTCTAATATGTCCTAAACCAAACTCTTCAATTAAAGATTCCATTTTTTCATGCTGTTCTTTCTTACTTAATTTAGTAAGCTGTAACACACTTAAAATATTATCTTCTATACTAAGTTTTCTAAATACTGAAGCTTCTTGAGCAAGGTAGCCAATACCATTTTGAGCACGCTTGTACATAGGGTATTTAGTTATATTAGTATCATCTAAATAGATATTACCTCCATTGGGTTTTATGATGCCAACAATCATATAAAAAGAGGTTGTTTTACCTGCACCATTAGGACCAAGTAAACCAACAATTTCGCCTTGATTTACTTCTAGCGAAACGTCTTTTACAACTTTTCGTCCACTATAGGACTTCATTAAATGTTCTGCTCGTAACTTCATAGTATGTGTTAGAACGTTAAAATTAATAAATTCATATGTAATGCGTTGGCTTTAGGTATCATTTATTATAAGTTTAACCATCTTAAGAAATAGTTAGAACTTAAAAAAACAATTAGGCTTTTTTAGTTTTTCTATTTTGCTTTCTAATCACTATCGCAGAGATATAGATACTTACTTGGTATAATAATAAAATAGGAATTGCTACAATAACCTGACTAGCAATGTCTGGAGGTGTAATAATTGCTGAAAGAATAAGTACAACGACAAGCGCATATTTTCTATACTTTCTTAATATTTGTGGCGTTACTAATCCTACTTTAGTTAAGAAATATATAATTATAGGAAGTTCAAAAACAAAACCAGCAGCTAATGAAGATGATCTTACAATAGAATTGTAAGAGCTTAAATCAAAGGCATTAGAAACCTCTTCTGCAAACTCATAATTAGTTAAAAAGTTGAGTGATAATGGCGTAATAACATAGTAACCAAATGCAACTCCTAAAAAGAATAGTAAGGAAGCAATTAAAATAAATCCTCTAGAGCTTTTACGTTCATTATCTTGTAAACCTGGACTAATAAAAGACCATAATTGGTAAAGAACATAAGGGAATGCGATAACCAAACCAGCATAAATTGATGTCCATATATGTGCAGAAAATTGGCCACCAACAGATCTTACTTCAATTTGAAACGGTAATTCATTAGCGCAAAAAGACATGTCCATACCAAAAAAAGTAGATAAGTCACAAAGTGCAACATAGGTAGGGAAATCCATATGTTTAGGTGCCATAATGATACCTACTACAAAATCTTTAAAAATAAAAGCTAATGTTGCGGCTATAACAATACTTGCAACCGCTTTTACTAAATGCCACCTTAATTCTTCAAGATGATCTAAAAAAGACATCTCATCTACTTGCTTTCTCGCCATTATATAATGCCTTCTTTTATTAAATCGTGCAAGTGAACAACACCTGCATATTTACCATTTTGCTCTACTAATAATTGAGAGATATTAAACTCTTCCATAACTTCTTTAGCGTCTATAGCCATGGCATCTTCCGTTATTCGCCTAGGATTGTTGCTCATAATGTCTTTAGCTGTTAACCCTGAAATATCATCACTCTTACTTAACATTCGTCTTAAGTCGCCATCTGTAATAATTCCGACAATTTTTCCGTTTTCTACAACCGCAGTAACACCTAACATTTTTTCTGTAATTTCTACAATAACTTCTTTTAAAGAAGCGTCTAAGCGAACTAAAGGTTTTTGGTTTTGTGAAGATAAATCGTTTACTCTTAAATATAAGCGCTTACCTAATGCGCCTCCTGGATGATATTTTGCAAAATCCTTACTAGAGAATCCTCGTAATTCTAGCAAACAAACCGCTACGGCGTCTCCCATAACCAATTGAGCAGTAGTACTCGTTGTAGGAGCTAAATTATTTGGGCAAGCTTCTTGAGCAACAAACGTATTTAAAATAAAATCTGCTTGCTGTCCTAAAAATGAGTCTTTATTACCAGTAATTGCAATCATTTTATTATTAGCATTCTTAATAAGTGGCACCAAAACTTTAATTTCTGGTGTATTTCCACTTTTAGAAATACAGATTACAACATCATCTTTCAGTATTAATCCAAGATCGCCATGTATGGCATCTGCTGCATGCATAAAAACCGACGGTGTCCCAGTAGAGTTTAAGGTTGCTACAATTTTATTAGCAATAATGGCACTTTTACCAATACCAGTAATTATAACCCTTCCTTTAGACTTATAGATGAGTTCTACCGCATCAGCAAAATCATCAGTTAGTAAATCCGATAAATTATTTATAGCTTTACTTTCTAATTGTATTGTTGTCTTTGCAGTTTTTAAGATAGATTGCTTAGTGTTCAAAACTTATTTTTTAAAGAGTTTTTTAGATATAAAGAATTTGTTATCTTTAAAGTTGTTGCAAATGTATATAAAATACCAATAGGGATTAATGAGTATTGCAGAAATTGACTTACACTCCGCATTAAAAAAGTACTTTGGATTTTCAGGATTCAAAGGTCTTCAAGAAGAAGTTATAAAGAACGTCGTAGCTGGCAATAACACCTTTGTTATTATGCCAACAGGAGGCGGTAAATCTTTATGTTATCAATTACCAGCGCTAATAAAAGAAGGAACAGCCATCGTTGTTTCTCCACTTATTGCACTTATGAAAAATCAAGTAGATGCTATTAGAGCTGTGTCTGAACACGAAGGTGTAGCGCATGTTTTAAACTCTTCTTTGAATAAAACAGAAGTAAAACGCGTTAAGGATGATATTACAAATGGGATCACAAAATTGCTTTATGTTGCGCCAGAATCGTTAACAAAAGAAGAATATGTAGATTTTCTTCGTACGGTTAAGATTTCATTTATGGCCGTTGATGAAGCCCATTGTATCAGTGAATGGGGACACGATTTTAGACCAGAATACAGAAATTTAAAAACAATAATTAAGCGAATAGGTGATGATATTCCTATTGTAGGTCTTACTGCAACAGCGACACCTAAAGTTCAAGAAGATATTTTGAAAAGTTTAGGAATGCCTAAAGCTGTAACTTTTAAAGCATCATTTAATAGACCAAATCTTTATTATGAAGTGCGTCCTAAAACAAAAAATGTTGATGCTGATATTATACGTTTTGTAAAACAGAATGAAGGAAAATCTGGTATTGTTTATTGTTTAAGTAGAAAACGAGTTGAAGAATTAGCTCAAGTTCTGCAAGTAAATGGTGTAAAGGCAGTTCCTTATCATGCAGGTTTAGATGCTAAAACAAGAGTGAAACATCAAGATATGTTCTTAATGGAAGATACAGACGTTGTAGTAGCGACTATTGCATTTGGGATGGGAATTGATAAACCAGACGTGCGTTTTGTTATACATCATGATATTCCTAAAAGTATAGAAAGTTATTACCAAGAAACTGGTAGAGCAGGACGAGATGGAGGAGAAGGACATTGTTTAGCCTACTATGCATACAAAGATATTGAGAAGCTAGAAAAATTTATGGCAGGTAAACCTGTAGCAGAGCAAGAAATTGGGCACGCACTGTTACAAGAAGTTGTTGCTTTTGCTGAGACTTCGGTATCTAGAAGAAAATTTATACTACATTATTTTGGCGAAGAATTTGATAATGCAACTGGCGAAGGAGGCGATATGGATGATAATGTTCGCCATCCTAAAAAGCAAGTTGAATCCAAAGATGAGGTTAAAGTATTATTAGAAACAGTTAAAAAAACCAATGAAAAATATAAGTCTAAGGATTTAGTACAAGTTCTAGTTGGTAATGCAAATGCTCTAATTTCTTCTCATAAAACAGACACACAACCATTTTTTGGAATAGGAAAAGATAAAGATAAAAGATTTTGGATGGCACTAATACGTCAAGTATTAGTTGCTGGTTATCTAAAGAAAGATATTGAAACTTATGGCGTTTTAAGATTAAGTGATGATGGTTTAGCATTTATTTCTAAACCAGAATCTTTTTTAATGGCAGAAGACCATGTTTTTGATGATGAATCTAATGATGGTATTGTAACTAACTCTAAAGGAGGAGGTGTAACAGCAGACGAAAAGTTAATGAAAATGCTTAAAGATCTGCGTAAACGAAATGCAAAACGATTAGGCGTACCTCCATTTGTTATTTTCCAGGATCCTTCTTTAGAAGATATGGCTTTAAAATACCCAATTACAATAGAGGAGTTATCTAATGTTCATGGCGTAGGAGAGAGTAAAGCTAAAAAATATGGAAAGGATTTTGTTGGTCTAATCGCAGATTATGTTGAAGAAAATGATGTGATGCGACCAGACGATATGGTCGTTAAATCGACAGGTACAAATTCTGCAATAAAATTATATATTATACAGAATGTAGATAGAAAATTGCCGCTAAGTGATATCGCGTCTTCTAAAGGTATGGAAATGCCGCAGTTTATAAAAGAGATGGAATCTATAGTTTTCTCTGGCACAAAATTGAATATCAATTACTGGATAGATGATATTTTAGATGAAGATCAGCAAGAAGAGATTCATGATTATTTTATGGAATCTGAAAGTGATAAAATAGACGATGCTATCGAAGAATTCGATGGTGATTATGATGATGAAGAATTACGTCTTTATCGAATTAAATTTATGAGTGAGGTTGCAAACTAAGCCTTAACTTTATATAAATACATTAATCAGTCCGATTGAGTTTAGAAAGGTATTATTCTGAATTTAATCGGATTTTTTTTTTTTTTTACTCCTCCTCGTCAGTTGTGTTCTCAATCACTACTTTTTCAAACAAAAGCTTGTGATTTTTAACTATGATAAGTACACTGTTGAGTGTCGCATTTTCTAGTTTTTTAACGTCACTTTCTTCAACTTGAAAATCTATTTTTGTAATATTTCTACCTTTTATACTAGAGCGGTCAGATTCAAACTCAGGCATATCAGAATCTAATTGTAATTCAAAATTTTCGCCGCTAAAAGTAAGTGTAGCACCAGTTTTACATTTTACATTAAGCTGACCAACAATTACAGTTTGAAAAAAGTAGTAACCACCTAACTCATTTAAACCTGCAAAAAGTACATTATGCTCTGCCACACCATAAGGTTGGTTTTCCACATCTCTTATTATAGCTTCAACGCCGTCGTTAGTTTTAGATTGCGATGATTTATTGCCAAATATTTTAGATATAGAAAATGCCATATTATTTATTTTTTCTCAAAACTAACCTTATTAAGTTAAATCTCAAATTTTATTATAGTCATCAGTCATCAGTCATCAGTCATCAGTCATCAGTCATCAGTCATCAGTCATCTTTTTATCATATTCGCAAAACTTTCATCTAAATTCGGAATTCATAAATCATTGCCTATCTTTGCAACTTCAAACAAAAGAAAACACAATGCAAGACGGTTTATACGCAAAATTTAACACTACAAAAGGTGCTATTTTAGTAAATCTAGAGTTCGAAAAAGCTCCAGGTACAGTTGGTAATTTTGTGGCTTTAGCAGAAGGTAATTTAGAGAATTCGGCTAAACCACAAGGAACACCATATTATGATGGATTAAAATTTCACAGAGTTATTCCAGATTTTATGATTCAAGGAGGTTGTCCTCAAGGAACAGGTACTGGTAATCCTGGTTATAAGTTTGACGATGAGTTTCATCCAGATTTAAAGCATTCTGGTCCTGGTGTATTAGCGATGGCAAACTCTGGTCCTGGTACAAACGGTAGCCAGTTTTATATAACACATGTCGCTACTGATTGGTTAGATGGTAAACATACTGTTTTTGGTAATGTTGTTGAAGGACAAGATATTGTAGATTCTATTGCGCAAGGTGATGCTATAGAAAGTATAGAAATAGTAAAGCAAGGTGAGGCGGCAGAAAATTTTAATGCCATTGAGGCTTTTAGAACTTTTGAAGGTTCTCGTGAAAAACGAATAGCTGCAGAACGCGAAGCTGCAAAAGCAGAATTAGATAAACTAGCTACTGGTTTTGATGTAACAGATTCTGGTTTACGTTATAAAGTGATTCAAAAAGGAGACGGTAAAAAAGCAGAAAAAGGAAATATGGTTTCTGTTCATTATAAAGGGCAATTAGCTGACGGAACTGTTTTTGATTCGTCTTATAAGAGAAATTCGCCTTTAGATTTTCAAGTAGGTATTGGTCAAGTAATTCCTGGTTGGGATGAAGGCATTTGCTTATTAAACGTTGGCGATAAAGCGCGTTTAGTAATTCCTAGTGATTTAGGTTATGGTGCTGCAGGTGCAGGAGGTGTTATTCCACCAAATGCAACTTTAGTTTTTGATGTAGAACTTATGGAGGTTAAAGGATAAAACAATCGTTTTAACGTAACAAAATTTATATAAAATCGTCTCACTTATAGTGAGACTTTTTTTTTGCTTAATATTTAATCAAACCAATCCTTATGAAAACGAAATCACTTTTATTTTTGTCAATAATAGCCTTGTTATTTGTTAGTTGTTCGGGCAACATAGATTATTCTGAAACCTTTAAAAAGGAAACGTCTGGTGGCTATCTTTATAATCAAGATGATTTAATAATGGTTTATTATGAAAATGATAAACTCTTTCTAAATTGGAGAGGAGGTAAAATACAACCTGTTGCTATATCACAAAACGAATTTTTTGTAGCAGATATGTATAAGAAATTTAGGTTTGTACAGCACGCTAAAACTAAAGAGCGTTATTTGTCTATTATACCAGAAGATGGAACTAGTGAAATCACTTACGATTATCTAAAAGTACCAAACGGTTATAAAACACCAAGTGCTTACTTAAACGAAGGAAATTATGATAAAGCATTGGAAGGCTATTTGAAGATTAAACAGCAAGATTCAACAAGCAGTTTTATTGATGAATGGGACTTTAATAGTTTAGGGTATAGTTTTATTAGAAAGCACGAGTATCCCAAGGCTATAGAAATTCTAAAGATTAATGCAGTGCTTCATCCTAACAGTGCAAATGTTTATGACAGTTTAGGAGAAGCTTATATGTTAAATGGTAACGAACGTGAAGCTTATGTGAATTTTAAAAAGACTCTTGAGATTTATCCAGAAAACAAGAAAGCAAAAAGATTTATTGAAGCGAATAAAGAAAAATTCGAAAAATAAACATCTTGTTTTTTAAACTTAAATAATTGCATTAAATTGGTAGTCAACCAAACCAAAACTTATGAAGCAAAAATTACTCAATTTATTATTCGTTATTGGAAATGTAGTTGGTTTAACAGCCCAAGCATACATTACTCCAAATACAGGTTTAACATATACGTTAGATGACCTTGTGGCTGCCAGTCCCTCAACTATTTCTGTTTCTGGTACAACCTATACGTTAACCGATAATCTTACGATTTCTGCATCAGATATTTTTAGTATTGACACAGAAGCAACTTTAGAAATAGGAGCAGATGTTAGAATTACTATTTTTGGAAACATGACGGTAAATGCATCTAATTTTACTTTTACTGCCATAGATTCAAATGCACCTTACGAGGGTTTTAGATTTGAAGAATTCTCTGTTATAGATATTCAAAATTCAACGATTGAATATGGTGGAGGATTACGTGTTCTTACCGAAACATTTACTATTAATAACTGTTTAGTAAGTAATAATGTTTCTGGTATATCTACAGGTGCAGTGATTTCTCTATCTAGAGGAATGGCCCAAATTACCAATAACACTATAAGTTTTAATGATACACCAGCCATTAGCTCTGGCGCAACCAATATGGTTTCTGCTTATATTTTTAATAATTATATAGAAGGCAATAATCAAGAAAATTCTAATAGACCACAAATCAATATAGGAACAACTTTAGCTTCTGAGCCGCTTCAAATTGTACAGAATACTATCATAGGTGATCGTAGCTTAGATATGGTTGGTGGTATTGCTGTTTCTAATTTTGTTGGTGGAACTATTAATGCAATTGTAGATAATAATATTATTAGAGATAACCGTTATGGACTAACAATTCTTGGTAATAATGCTTTTGCATTTATTAGAAATAATGTCATTGAAGATAATGATACACAAGGTATTCCTTTGCAAGGAGGAAGCGGAATTTCATTAAATACATCGTCTGTTGGGTTAGAAGTCGTTGCAAGCGGAAACGAAATACGAAGAAATTTATGGGGAATTACAGTAATTGGAGAAGCAACAATTAATTTGGGTGATGATGTAGATAATGTTGGCCAAAATGTATTTGATGATAACGGAAATGGAGGTATAACCTATGCGCTTTATAATAATACAAGCAATGCCTTAACGGCAATGCATAATTGTTGGGATGAAACTAATACGCCAAACACACTTGCAGATGCAGAGGCTGTTATTGTACATGCTAATGATGATAATTCATTGGGCTTAGTAACTTTTGATCCTGTTGATTGTGCGTTTTTAAGTGTAGAAGATTTAGTTTTCAATAATCTGAAAATTTATCCTAATCCTAACAATGGTAAATTGAATGTCGAAAACAACTCTACATATAAACAAATGCATATTTACGGAATTGCAGGGAAATTAATAACAACAGAGAGTATTCAATTCGGTACTAGCGAAATGCATATTAACTTAAAAACTGGGATTTATATTTTAGAATTTGAAGGCGATAATACTAAAGAAATAAAGAAGCTTGTAGTAGAATAATAAGTTTGAAACCGTATTTATATCAAAACGATTTAAAGATTACCCTTTATAATATCTAGTTTAGCGAAGTACTAATTTTTTAACGATGTCTTTTTTAACGGATTCATTAAGCATCTTTATGATTTTTTCTGTGCCATAACTTAATTCTTCCCGCAAAACACTAGAACTTAATTGTACGTATAGCGTTTCATGTTTAAGCTCAATTGCTGTTGTGTAGTTATTAACGCCATTTCCCATAAGATTAGCCCAAGCTTCACGAACATCTACTTTGTCTAAACCAGACTGCAAATTGTTGGTCTGAACAAATTCTTTTAGAATATCTTGTATAGGTTGGTTATCGTTATTTCGTTTTGCCATAATGCAAAGTTACTTAATTATTAAGTAAATGAATTATTTGGTTAGAATACTGTTGTATTAAACAGCCTGAATTTTAGTGTTAATTTAATCTTGTAAATCTAATTTTATAGATTCGTACCTTTTATATAGGTATATGTCTTCATCGTCATTCATTATTCGTAACTCCTTTTTATCTGCATTTAAAACGGTCTCGCTCCATTTCGCATAAGGTGTAGCATAAAGAATGATTAATTTATTACCATCAATTTTTAACTCAATGTTTTCAGCATCTCCAGAGGTAAAATAAGTATCGTTAATTCCTGGTTTTAGTTTTTTTCTAAAACCTTTTAAACTGTCATTAACAGATAAGTAATCTATAGTTTCGTTGAATTTGTACTCTTTCTTACTGCCATCAGCTAAAGTTGCTACTTGTATTTCCCAATAACCTTCAATGTGCTCAATATAACTTTCAGGGTTTTTAGAACAACTAAAGACTAATAAACTTAAAAGGATAAGAATACTAGTTCTGATATTTATTAGGTTTCTGAAATTTTCAACACGATATTGTTTAGTAACGACAGTTGGGTTTTTCTCTATCATAACTTAAAAATTTTATAAGATTGATGTGTTTGTTTTATAACATCTTCAGTTCGTTCTGCATGCGTATCACTGATGAAGATCTGACCGAAATGTTCGTCATCTACCAGGTTTATTATTTGAGATACTCTATTTTCATCTAGTTTATCAAAAATATCATCTAACAATAGAATAGGAGAGACACCACTTTGTTGTTTTATAAAATCGAATTGAGCCAATTTTAAAGCAATTAAAAATGATTTTTGCTGCCCTTGACTTCCAAATTTTTTAATGGGATAATCATCAATTAAAAATACTAGATCATCCTTGTGAGTACCAACACTTGTGTATTGTAAAGCCTTGTCTTTATTGATGTTTTTGTTTAATAACTCTAGTAAATCGGCATTAAATAAATCACTTTTATATTTTAAATCGATTTGTTCTTTACTTTGACTAATCGCTTCGTATCGCGATTTAAAAATAGGAATAAACGTTTGTAAAAAAGCATCTCGTTTTTTAAAAATCTCACTTCCAAATGTTTGGAGTTGTTCATTATAAATTGCAAGTGTATCCGCATTAAAAGTAGTATTAAGCGCAAAATATTTTAACAAAGCATTTCTCTGAGATAATACCTTATTGTAGCTAATAAGTTCTGTTAAATAACTTTTATCACTTTGTGAAATTACGCTATCAATAAACTTACGTCGTGTATCGCTTCCTTCGATAATAAGATCGCGATCTGCTGGCGAAATTATGACTAAAGGAATAAAACCAATGTGCTCGCTAAATTTATCATAAGCCTTTCCGTTTCGCTTTATTATCTTTTTTTGCCCTTTTTTTAAAGACACTATTATTTTTTCGTCACGATCATTTTTAGTAAATCTGCCATCCACAGCAAAAAAATCAGCATTGTGATTTATATTCTGAACAGCTATAGGATTAAAATAACTTTTTCCAAAAGCTAAGTGGTAAATAGCATCGAGCGCATTAGTTTTTCCGATACCATTTGCACCAACAAAACAGTTGATTTTGACGTCGAAATCGAAAACCTGACTTTCAAAATTTTTATAATTAACTAGTGATAGTGTGTTTAGATTCATGAAAAACGAACGATTTCCTTGATTTTAGTGATGTAGAAAAGCTTTAAGCCTTGAAATTAATTATTCAAAAATAACAAATAAATAGGCTTTTAAATCCCAATAAAAATTTTATTTTTGCGCACGCACAAAATGACAAGTTATGGCAACGTATAATAAAAGAGGCTACAAACCAAAAACTCAAAAAGAGAAGGTAGAGATTGTTGAAGAAGAATCAACAACGGCTGAGGTATTTAATTCTTTAGATGAAGGGGCTTCTAAAGCAGAGGAGTGGGCAGTAAGAAACCAAAAGTATATTATTGGTGCTGTTGCAATAATCGCATTAATTGTTTTGGCAGTTATGGCTTACAATAAATTTGTAGCTGAACCAAAGGAAAAAGATGCAATGAACGAAATGTACACTGCTAAAAAATATTTTAACGATGCTGTTAGTGGTGTGTCTTCAGATTCACTTTACCAAATGTCTTTAGATGGAGGTGAAGGTAAATATGGAATGTTAGATATTATTAATAATTATGGTGGAACACCTGCTGCTAATTTGGCAAATTATTATGCTGGTATGGCGTATTTAAACTTAAAGAATTACGAAAAAGCAATCTCACATTTAGATGATTTTTCTAGTGATGATAAAATGTTAAATCCTATTGCTAAAGGAGGAATTGGTGATGCATTTGTACAGTTAAACCAATCAGATAAAGCATTAGAGTATTACGAAAAAGCTTTTCAAGCTAATGTAAATGATTATACTACACCTTTATATTTATTGAAAGCGGCAAAAGTTGCTATTAGTTTAGGTGATAACAGTAAAGCTTTAGGTTTCTTAGAGCGTATTCAATCTGAGTTCTCTACATCTAACGAAATGAAAGATGCAGAAATTTTAATAGGAAAAGTAGAAGCAAGCTTATAGTATATGGCAACTGCAAATCATAATTTATCGAATTACGATAAAGCAACAATCCCAAGCGCGAAAGATTTTCGGTTTGGGATTGTTGTTTCAGAATGGAATGATAAAATTACCGAAGGTCTTTGGCAAGGTGCTTTTGATGCCTTAACAGATTGCGGAGCACTTAAAGAAAATATTGTACGTTGGAATGTTCCTGGAACGTTTGAACTTACATATGGTGCTGCAAGAATGAGCAAAAGTATTTATGCAGATTCTGGCATGTTAGATGCAATTATTGTTATTGGTTGTGTAATACAAGGTGAAACCAAACATTTTGACTTTGTTTGTGAAGGTGTAACTCAAGGTATAAAAGACTTAAATCTTAAAGGTGATATTCCCGTTATTTTCTGTGTACTCACAGATAATAATATGCAACAATCTATTGATCGTTCTGGAGGAAAACATGGTAACAAAGGTGCAGAAGCTGCTATTGCTGCTATAAAAATGGCAGATTTACGTGGACAATCTTTGTAGTTTTTAGTCTTAGTCTTAGTCTTAGTCTCAGTTTACAGTTTACAGTCTGCAGTCTCAATCCGTAGTAAAAAGTTATAAGTGTAAAGTGAGCAGTTAAATGATACTTGTGTTTTGTAAACAGTTTAGTGTTTGTTGACATATGTTTAATAAAAAAGAAGATTAAAGTTATTTCACTACAATCTTCTTTTATTTTTTTACCAAACTGCTTCCCAACTCTGGCATTCTTTTTGTTAATAATTTTAAGGAATCCTTAAGGGTTAATTCCTTGTATTTTCAGTACTTTTGAGATTAATCAAGTTTAATTTACAAGTCATTTGTTTAATCAAAGAAAAAATAAACGATTTACTTATAAATCTCGACTTCAGGATTCCAATATTGATCAGTCGAAAGTCGACTTTGAAACGAAGTGGAACGAAGCTAATGGTAAGAGTAAACGCAAAGGAAATGTGTTTACATCGCTACCAGTTTTAGTTGTTATCTTAGTTTTAATTTTTGTATTACTTTATATTCTAGAAGGATATATAAAATAAGAGAATTATGGGAATAATGAAATTGAAGAAAAATCGAAAGTATAACTACAAGCCTCGTTTTTACAAAGGTGAAGGAAGTCCTTTTGAACTTAAACACAAATTTGATGATAAAAGAACAACCGTAAATCCGGCAAAGGGTATTAAAGGTAAGTTCAATGCAGCCATTGATGATTATAAACATAATCAAGATTCTAACGTTAATAAACGCGTTCTTATCATTATTGCTGTGTTAGTTATGTTGTTTTTATTTATAATCGGTTTTGATCTATCTATATTCCTCCCAAATAGCTAATGTCAGATATTATTCAACTTTTACCAGACCATGTTGCTAACCAAATTGCAGCTGGTGAAGTGGTACAGCGTCCTGCTTCAGTAGTTAAAGAACTATTAGAAAATGCAATTGATGCCAATGCAACAGAAATAAAACTCATTGTTAAAGATGCTGGTAAAACCTTGGTTCAAGTTATAGATAATGGTAAAGGTATGAGTGTTACTGATGCTCGCCTAAGTTTTGAGCGTCATGCAACATCTAAAATTAGAGCGGCTGAAGACTTGTTTCAACTCAACACTAAAGGGTTTAGAGGAGAGGCACTTGCAAGTATTGCAGCCATTGCTCATGTAGAATTAAAGACTAAATTAGATCGCGATGATTTAGGAACTGTCCTTGTTATTGAAGGTAGTGAAGTGAAATCTCAAGATGTTTCTGTTACACCAACTGGTACTTCGGTTTCAGTAAAACATCTGTTTTTTAATATTCCTGCAAGACGAAATTTTTTAAAATCAGATACAGTAGAATTACGCCACATTACAGATGAATTTCATCGCGTGGCTTTAGCACATCCAAATATTGCATTTGCATTTTATCATAATGGAAGCGACTTGTTTAATGTGCCTCAGGAAAATTACAGACAGCGAGTTGTGCACATTTTCGGAACAAAAACCAATGAAAAATTAGTACCAGTTGAAGAAGAAACAGAAGTACTAAAAATTTCAGGATTTGTTGGTAAACCTGAATATTCTAAGAAAACAAAGTCAGAGCAGTACTTTTTTGTAAATCAGCGTTTTATAAAAAGTCCTTATTTAAATCATGCTATTAAATCGGCTTTTGAAGGTTTGCTAAAAGATGGCTATCATCCTAGCTATTTTTTAAATCTTACAGTAGATCCAAAGTCTATTGATATAAACATTCATCCTACAAAAACTGAAATTAAGTTTGATGATGAACACACGTTGTACGCTATTTTACGTTCAGCAGTAAAACATAGTTTAGGGCAATTTAATATTGCACCAATATTAGATTTTGAACAACAAAGTAGTTTTGATACACCTTACGATTATAAAGATAAGTCAGCTGCTGCACCTTCTATAGAGGTAGATAGAAGTTTTAATCCATTTTCTAATGATTCTCCAGAGCGAAGTGCAAAGCCATCGTATAATAATGGCGGGTTTAAATCGGCACCTGCAGCATCATGGGAAAGTTTGTACGTTGGTTTAGAGTCTAAAGGAAACAATTCGCCATCTGATTTTAGTGAAGTTACTTTTGAGAGTGATCCTAAAAATGAATCTATATTTAGTGATTCAACAATAGAAACCACTAAAACTACTTTTCAACTTCAACAAAAGTATATTGTAAGTACTATAAAATCTGGGATGTTAGTTATTGATCAAAATAGAGCACATCAACGTATTTTGTATGAGAATTTCTTGAAGCATATAACAATACAAGAAGCTACAAGTCAGCAATTATTATTTCCGTTGCAATTGCATTATACGCCTAGTGAAACTAAAATAATAGAAGACTTGAAAGCGAACTTAGAGCATACTGGTTTTGTGTTTTCAGAATTAAATACCGATGGTATAGTGATTACAGGCGTTCCGGTTGGTGTGCCAGAAAGTGAAGTCTCTATTATTTTAGAACAATTAATTAGTGATGTGGAAAACGATGTGCCAGACACTAATTTTAGTGCGTCAGATTTATTAGCAAAATCTATGGCTAAGAGCTTGGCAATAAAAAATGGACAATCGTTAAATAGCACAGAGCAAGAACATATGGTAAATAGTTTATTTGCTTGTAAGGAACCTAATGTATCACCAACCAATAGACCAACGTTTATTACAATGGCAGTTGATGATATTGAGAAAAAATTTATGTAGTATATGAGATTTAGTATTACTGATGCGGTAAAGCATTTAATTATTATAAATGTTGTAATGTTTGTTGGAAAACTCACACTTGGTGATGGTCATTTATTTGATGAATTGTTTACCATGTATTTCCCAACAAATGATTTGTTTAAACCATGGCAAGTTATAACGCACATGTTCATGCATGGGAGTCCTGCACATTTACTTTTTAATATGTTTGCTCTTTGGATGTTTGGTACTCCAGTAGAAGAGCGTTTGGGTACTGCGAAGTTTTTATTTATATACTTTTCAGCTGGTTTTGGTGCTTTGTTGTTTCAGTTAGGTTATTATTACTTTGACTATTATTCTGCAATGCAAACTTTAGGAAATTTGAATATGAGTACAAGTTTGTTGCATGAAATAATGAATATTAATGCAATAGATGGTGATATGATAAGAGGAGAGATTTTGCAAGAAAAAATGATTCCACTATTAAATGACGCCAATTTCTCTACGTCTATTTCTGCAGCTCAATTTAGTGCTTTATTTGATTTAAATGTTCTGAATTTAAGTGCAATGGTTGGAGCATCTGGTTGTATTATGGGAATTATGGCGGCCTTTGGGATGATGAATCCTAATGCTAAGTTAATGATGATATTTTTACCAATTCCTGTTAAAGCAAAGTATTTTATTCCAGGATTAATTATTTTAGATATCATCTCAGCATTTACTGGTCAATCGTTTTTTAGTCCAAGTAATACAGCATATATGGCTCACGTTGGTGGCGCTGTATTAGGTTTTATTGTAATGTGGTATTGGAAAAAAAGTGACAAGGATAAATACCGTTGGAATTAAATATGAGTACAGTTGAAAATTTAAAATACAAGTTTAAGAACTTAGATGTATTTGGCAAAATCATTGCCATTAACGTACTTGTGTTTTTAATTGGCTTGGTATTTAAATCGTTATTGCGATTTAATGTTTATTTCTATTTTGAATTACCATCTGGCTTTATGAATTATTTATTTCAGCCATGGTCATTAATAACGTATGGTTTTTTGCATAGCGGTCCTTTTCACTTGCTATTAAATATGTTGTTTCTTTTTTATTTAAGTAGAGTGACTACCAATCTATTTAGATCAAAAATGATTCTTAATATTTACTTTTTAGGAATTATTTTTGGAGGTTTAGCGTATTTGGCCGTTGCCAATCTTTTACCAGTAAACTTTATAGGTGAAAATGATGTGCTAGTTGGTGCATCTGCAGGTGTTAGTGCGCTATTGCTATTTGTGGCAGTCTATATTCCTAACACTGAGATAAGGTTATTTAATGCCTTCAATGTAAAATGGAAGCATATTGCAATGGTTATTGTTGGATTGGATTTGTTTAGAATGCTGTCTGGTCTTAATCAAGGTGGTTATGTAGCGCATTTTGGAGGCTATTTGTTAGGATATATCTATGCTACTAGATTATTGAAAGGTACAGATATTGGCCTAGGTTTTGAGCGCTCTATGGATAGTTTTATGAGTTTGTTTAAACCAAAATCTAATCTAAAAACAGTACATCGTAAAAAGAACAAAAAGGAATACGCTGGTAAGACTAAAGATGAGTTTAATTCGTTTAATAATCAGAAGAAAATAGATTTAATTCTCGACAAGATTAGTAAAAGTGGATATGAGAGCCTCACAAGCGAGGAGAAGGAATTTCTGTTTAAAGCAGGTAAATAATTAAATAGTGAAAGGTTTAAAATTTGGTAGTAAAATATTGTTTTTCATCAATTCGTTGGTGGCATTTTTACTGCTTATTTCTTACATTTTACCTTACATACCTCCTAAAAGTTTTGCAACTTTATCAGTACTGAGTTTAGGTGTTCCGTTACTTATTATACTTAATGTAGTTTTCTTTGTATTTTGGCTATTACGAGTAAAAAAACAAATGCTATTATCGCTTGTAGTTCTGCTTCTCGGCTGGAATTATATTGGTTCTATGTATAAATTCTCAGCGTCTTCTGCAATAGAGGATGAAGATAATTTTACAGTCATGTCTTTTAATGTAAGATTGTTAAATCGGTACGGTTGGCTACCGAGTGAAACAATAAAAGAAGAGGTTATTAAATTAGTAACCACTGAAAGTCCTGATATAATGTGTTTTCAAGAATACCGTCGTGGAAACGCCATTAAGTTAGATGGTTACTATAGTTTTAATGCTACGTATACCTCAGGAATTAAAGGCGGACAATCTATTTTTTCTAAATATCCTATTATCAATTCCGGATCATTAGAATTTCCTAATACATATAACAACGCCATTTTTGTTGATGTCGTAAAACAAAAAGATACTTTAAGAGTGTATACGTTGCATTTACAATCTTCTGGCATTGATACTGATGTGGATAAATTAAAGAATGAAACATCAGGTCATTTATTTAAGCAAGTGGGATC
This sequence comes from Winogradskyella sp. 4-2091, assembly GCF_045765065.1. Taxonomy (NCBI): domain Bacteria; kingdom Pseudomonadati; phylum Bacteroidota; class Flavobacteriia; order Flavobacteriales; family Flavobacteriaceae; genus Winogradskyella; species Winogradskyella sp. 4-2091. The sequence goes on along the minus strand of NZ_JBJKOD010000005.1, from coordinate 256,680 downwards.
TACATTTAAGGCGCAACAAGATCAGGTTGATTTATTTTTAGCTCACAAAGCTAAATCTCATTATAAAACTATAGTTACAGGAGACTTTAATAACACAGCCTATTCTTACATCTACAGAAAGGTTAAAGGAGATGACTTAAAAGATACGTTTGAAGAAGCTGGAAATGGTTTTGGTAGAACTTATGATTTTAAATTCTTCCCAATGCGTATTGATTTTATTTTGGCGCACGACGATTTTACAGTAAATGGTTTTAAAACCTTTGAAGAAAAACTCTCAGACCATTATCCCATAAAAGCAACCTTAAAACTACATTAAGCTGCAGTCTGTAATATCTGCAATAATGTGAATCACTAATCCTAAGCCTAGTAATCTCGTCTTTTTAGGTATGAGCATCAATAAATAAATTACAATGACATAGTAGGAGTGGAGCGGATGAAAATTAATACTACAGCGGTTTGGCTCAAATATTGGATTCGCTAAGAGATGATCTAAATCTATGAGCATTCCTAAAATCATAATACCATAAGCCTTTAACCAATAGGTTTTATAAAAAAGTAATGCTATAACTAATGGTAAACCAAAATGTATTCCATAATGTACAATTGGCTGAAGCATAATTAGTTATTTGATTGTGATTACCTGTTGTTGTAAATACATTTCTGTATTTGGCCCTTCGTTAAACAAAAGATCTAAAATGCTAAGATTAGAAATAAATCCATGTTTTTCTGTAAACACTTGTGTGTATGGCTGCAGTGAGTGTATTTGTGTATTGCGTTTTACTAAATTTCTATAATCAACTTTGCCAGTAGGTTCTTTTTCAAAGAATGTAGTGTGATTTGGTGCTAGGCCAAGTTGAAGGCAATTTTTAATAACATCAAAGCATTCTAAATTAAAATCTAAGATAAAATCAAATTTCTGCTCAAAGAGAAGCATTAAATCATCAATATAAAACTCGAAAAAAGGTGACATGCTATACGCAGACTGTAACGACTTTAAATGAAGAATTTGCCAGTGTTCCTCATTCGCAATTTTTACATCCTTATATAATTGTCTGTTCTTTTGAGAATAACTAACCGGAACCGTCAGTGCTAATTTTCCATTTGCGCCATAGATTTCCATTCGGTTTCTATAAGATTGCTTTTGGTAATTATCACTTACTTCAAAATAAACAGAATCAGAATTTACCATTGCCCAAAAATTAGCAATATTTGGAAAATAACTTGGATATATTAGAGTATTCAAATCTTAGCTTTCCTTTGCCTTTTTCTTTTTACGCCATTTATTAAAGAATGTGATTCCTAAAATAAGAATTATAAAAGGAATTAAATAAGATGTACGAGCGCCACTTCCGCTTACAGTAGTAAAAATTCTATCCCAACGTGGTCTCCAATTCTTTATTCCTTTATTGATGCCGTCTAAACTCATCCAAATAAATACAGGCTTACCAAAAACATGATCGTAAGGTACAAATCCCCAAAATCTACTGTCAATAGAATTGTGTCTGTTGTCACCCATCATCCAATAATAATCTTGATTAAAAGTATAAGATGTCGCAACTTGGTCATCAATAAAAATTTGATTACCTCTCGTCACAACTTTATGACCTTCATATTCTCCAATGGCACGCTTGTAGATAGAAATATTTTCAGTATTAAGTTGAACTGTAGCTCCAGCTTTCGGGATCCACATTGGTCCAAAATTGTCAATATTCCATTTATAATTAGGATCTCTTGGGAAAATTTCTCCATCGACACCAGCAGGTGTTTTTATTGCAGTTATAGTTTCAACTTCAGGATGCGATTTTAACCTTGAAATAGCTTCTGCTGTTGCAGCTGGAATTCTATATGATCCTTCTGTTGTGCCGTAGCCTAAACCATCTGTTATATCGTGTTTTTCTAATATGTCTATAATTCGAGCGGGTTGTAATTGTCTTTTAAAAACAATATCATAAGAAAATTGTATATGCGCTCTTGGTGGCAATTTATTCTGTTTGCCATTAATAAATACATAGCCATTTCTAATCTCTAACGTATCACCAGCAACACCTACGCATCGTTTTACTAAATTGGTTTTTTTGTCAATTGGTTTATAGTAATTTCGGTCTGGATTAAAGTCATCCATAGTCAACAACGTATCTGCTGGTTGATTGAAAACTACAATATCATTACGTTCTATGCTCTGAAAACCAGGTAATCTAAAATAAGGTAACTGAAGTTTGTTTTTCCAAGAGGTGTTACGTTCTTCATAATTATCATCAAATAAATACGATTTGGTGTTTAATTTTGGAATAGTATCGTGTACCATTGGAGCTCCAACAGTTGTCATTGGTACTCTTGGTCCATAATGCAATTTACTTACAATTAGAAAGTCGCCAACAAGTAATGACTTTTCTAATGAAGATGAAGGAATTACAAAAGGTTGAAAGAAATAGGTATGAACGATGGTAGCCGCTACAATAGCAAATAGGATAGAGGTAATCCATTCACCTGTCGATGTTTTAGGCGTAAGTGTTCTATCTTTAACGTAGTCAACATCTGCAACATAATTTAAATAATAGAGGTAAAATCCTAGGGTAACGATACATAATAAAGCATCTAACTTGGTATCTTTTCCAAATGCGCGTGCTGTTTCCACCCATGCAGCAGGAATCATTATTAGGTTCACAATAGGAAGAAACATTAAAATTACCCACCACCAAGGACGTGTAATTATCTTCATTAATATAACTGCGTTATAAACAGGTATAAATGCTTCCCAAGCTTTTCTGCCTGCTTTCACATATAATTTCCATGTGCCTAAACCATGAATGATTTGTAATACGAGTAAAAAGATAAACCACTGTGTCCAGTTCATAATGCAATATTTAATCTAGTAGGTTGAAAATTATTTCAATTTGTTTCAAAACTTTGGTAAATTAACCAATGTTTAACACATCTTTCATAGTAAAGACGCCTTTTTTGTCTTTAATCCATTCAGCAGCAATTACAGCTCCCATCGCAAACCCTTGTCTACTATGTGCTGTGTGTGTAATGTTTATAGAATCAATTTCTGAGTTGTAGGTAACCTCGTGCGTGCCAGGAATGTTTTCAATGCGTTTAGCATCAATAAAAATCTCGTTAGGTTCTGGTGACTCTAATGTCCAGTTGGTATAGTGAGAATTTTTTATAACTTCTTCAGCTAAAGTTATTGCAGTACCACTTGGAGCATCAAGTTTTTGAGTATGATGAATTTCTACCATCTCGGTAGAATACTCATTAAATCCAGACATTAATTCACTTAGTCTTCTGTTAATTTCGAAAAAGATATTTACACCTAAACTAAAGTTAGAGGCATATAGAAATGTACCATCATTGTCCTTACAATACGTAACAATATCATCATAGTGTTCAAGCCAACCTGTCGTGCCTGAAATTACAGGAATTCCTGCGTCTAAGGCTTTCTTAATATTATATACAGCAACAGAGGGAATGCTAAAGTCTATAGCGACATCAGCATTTTTAAAATCATAATCAGAGTCTTTATCAGAAACCTTCAAAGTAATACTGTGACCACGATTTACAGCGATAGCCTCAATACTTTTGCCCATTCTACCATAACCGAGTAGTGCTATTTTCATATTAAAAATTAAAGTTAAGTGTTAAGCCTAAGTCCGATGCGTTTTCCATTTTATTATATTGAAAATGCGGACTTAAACTTAGATTATCATCCACATTGAATTGAAGTAAATGTGCATCAATATTGGCATCCAAAATATTCAGAGCATAAAAACCTAATGTAACTAGGAGTGAAAGATCTTTATTTCGTCTTGCTTGTGTTTGCGCTCTAACAAGTGCGTCAGTAGAAATGTTAGGTGAATCACCATCGCCATAGAACTCGTCATCCTTAAAACCAGCTAGACGTCTTTTATAAGCATCTCTATAACGGTCGAGTTGTTTAGTGTTAAAATCATAAACTAAAACACCTCCTGCGATTGCGCCCCAAACAATTGGAATTTTCCAATACCTTTTATTATAAGCCTGGCCTAATCCTGGAAGTACAGCTGATAAAAATGCTGCTTTAGCAGGACGTAGCGGATCTATTGGAGTCTTTACCAATGTATCCATTGCAATAACGACTTTATCATTAACAGCAATACTTGTGCTGTCCGTTTCTATTTGAGAATATGAGAATAGAACAGAAACAAAGCACAATAAAATTGCCAAGAAATGCTTATTTGTTCTCACGCTGAACTAATTTTTTAATACGATTAAAATCTTCTTCAGAATGAAATGGAATAGTAATTTTTCCGCTTCCATTTTTAGCAACTTTCACATCTATTTTATGACCAAAATATTCCGAAAATTCTTTAACCCCCTTTTTTATGTGTTTAGGGATTTCAATTTTAGTAGATTCTACTTCAATATCAGTCGGATTAGTACCTAAATTTTTAACTAATTGTTCTGTAGCTCTAACAGATAGTTTGTTAGTTATAATTTTTTCATAGACTTCAAGTTGATCAACTTGGTCTTCAATATTAACCATCGCTCTTCCATGACCCATACTAATAAATCCATCACGAATACCAGTTTGAATAATTGGATCTAATTTAAGTAAACGCAAGTAATTAGCAATTGTAGAACGCTTTTTACCTACACGTTCGCTCATTTGCTCTTGTGTTAAATTGATTTCGTCAATTAGGCGTTGGTATGATAAGGCAATTTCAATAGCATCTAAATCTTGGCGTTGAATGTTTTCAACCAATGCCATTTCTAAAGACTCTTGGTCATTAGCAATTCTGATGTAAGCAGGTATGGCTTCTAGACCAATTAATTTTGAAGCCCTAAAACGACGCTCACCTGATACTAATTGATAGTTGTTAAAAGCTAATTTTCTAACTGTTATAGGTTGTATAACACCTAATTCACGGATAGAAGATGCTAATTCTCTTAGTGACTCTTCGTTAAAATTAGTTCTAGGTTGAAATGGATTAACTTCAATACTAGCAAGCTCTAATTCTACAATATTGCCCACAACTTTATCTGCGTTTTTATCTTCTGCAGAATTAATATCATTTTCAGGATCTTTCAATAAAGCAGAAAGACCTCTACCTAAAGCTTGTTTTTTAGTTGCTTTCGCCATTATAATTCATTTTTCTTTATCAACTCTTTTGCTAAACTTAAATAATTTGCAGCACCTTTACTACTAACATCATAATTAATGATGCTTTCACCATAACTTGGCGCTTCTCCTAATCTGACATTTCGTTGAATAATAGTTTCAAAAACCATATCACTAAAATGCTTTTGTACTTCTTCTACCACTTGGTTAGAAAGTCTTAATCGAGAATCAAACATCGTTAAAAGCATGCCTTCAATGTCTAACGCTTCATTATGTATTTTTTGTACACTTTTAATAGTATTTAACAGTTTGCCTAATCCTTCAAGAGCAAAATATTCACATTGTATTGGTATTATAACAGAATCTGCTGCAGTTAATGCATTTAAGGTTAATAAGCCAAGTGAAGGTGCGCAGTCTATTAAAATATAGTCATAATCTTCTTTTAGCTTAGTGATAGCTTTTTTTAGCATGTATTCACGCGCTTCTTTATCTACTAACTCAATTTCAATGGCTACAAGGTCAATATGTGCAGGTATAACATCTACGTTTGGTGCATTAGAGGTCACAATGGCAGCTTTAGCATCTGCAGAGTGCTCAATTAATTGATAAGACCCAATCTCAACATTATCTACATCAATCCCTAAACCAGAACTCGCATTGGCTTGCGGATCTGCGTCTATAAGTAATACTTTTTTCTCTAACGCTCCTAGTGAAGCTGAAAGGTTTACAGAGGTTGTAGTTTTGCCTACACCTCCTTTTTGGTTTGCTATTGCAATGATTTTACCCATCAAATGATTCGGTTTGTTATAAGGGTTTAAAATTACGATTATTTACGAGTTTATAAAATTGAAGTTGTTAACATTAAATTAAATTGTTTATCAGCCTTTGAGCATATACAGAACTTTAATTTTAATCAAGATAAAGATTAGGAAAAGCGGTTTTAATTGGTCTAAAGAGCCTTTAATTTTTGCTCATTTAAAAATTGCAGAACTTTATTGAAATAGTTGTCTCCACCAACTTTCCATACGTTTACGTGGTTAGCTGAATCTATTTCTATAAAATCTTTATCGTCGCTTTTTATATTTGAAAAATTGTTCTTTCCATAATCTATTTTAATCCGATCATCTTGATTGCCGTGAACGACAAGTACAGGTTGTGTAATATTTTCACAATATTTTAATGGGTTAGCATCATTAGGGTCAAATTCTGCAATGCTTCCAGCTCTGTTAACTAAATAATTTGAAAAAGGAGTGAAATTAAATCCAGCATGAAGTTTGAAATAATCATTAACAATTGTTCTAAAATCTGAGAATGTACTTTCAATAATTCCAAATTTTATGCGCTGATCAAAGCCCATGGCTTGCAAACCGATGGCGCCTCCAAGCGATTGTCCCCAGATGCCAATATGGTCTAAGTTTTCTTCGGTAGATAGATAATCAATAACTTTTTTAATGTCTTTCTTTTCATTTACACCAAACGTACAGAATTGTCCTTCACTTTTGCCATGTGCTCTGGAGTCTAACGCAACAGAATTATAGCCTTTCTCTGCCAAGTAGGTACTTAAATCGAAAAAGGTATCCTTGTTTGAGCGAATACCATGTAGTAAAATTATTGTTCCGTAAGTGGAGTCTATACTAGAAAGAGTTAATCTCGCAGATAGTTTTATGCCGTCAAAAGAAGAAATGCTTAGTTCTTTTCTCTGTATGTTTTTCTCTGATATTGAGGCTACATCGAAATCTATATTTTTATTCCTTTTAATTAAACCAACAATAGGATTTCTAATTTCAGTTATTAATCTTGGTATAAAAAAGTGAATTAGAAATAAGCTTAAAACTGAAAATAAAAGAAATAGTCTTTTTAATATTTTAAGGCTACGGATTTTTGATGTTCTATTCATCAATTAAAATCTCTAAAATCTGAATTGCAGCATCACTAATTTTTGTTCCTGGACCAAAAACGGCAACGGCACCAGCGTCAAATAAATATTGATAATCTTGCTTTGGGATTACACCACCAACAATAACCATAATGTCATCGCGTCCATATTTTTTTAGTTCGTCTATTACTTGAGGAACTAGGGTTTTATGTCCTGCTGCTAAGGAAGATACACCTAATATATGAACGTCGTTTTCTACGGCTTGTTTAGCGGCTTCTTTTGGTGTTTGAAACAGTGGTCCTATGTCTACATCGAAGCCTACATCTGCATAGCCAGTGGCTACAACTTTTGCCCCTCTATCATGACCATCTTGACCCATTTTGGCAATCATAATTCTTGGTCTTCTGCCGTCTTGTTCTGCAAATTGATTCGCTAGTTCTTTAGCTTTTAAGAAGCTTTTATCGTCTTTTATTTCTTTACTATACACGCCTGAAAATGATTTTATTTGTGCTTTATGTCGTCCGAATTCAGCTTCTAGAGCATCGCTTATTTCTCCCAAGGTGGCTCTATTTCTAGCTGCAATTACTGCTAAAGCTAATAAATTATTATCCTGTGACTTAGCTGATTCTGTTAATTTTGCTAATGCGTCATTAACAGCATTGGTGTCTCGCGTGGATTTAATATGCTCTAAACGTTCTATTTGCTGCAATCTAACGGTTTGATTGTCTACTTCAAGCGTAGATATTGGGTCTTCTTGTTCTAGCTGATATTTGTTAACACCAATAATGATATCTTGACCAGAATCAATTCGTGCTTGTTTTCGTGCCGCAGCTTCTTCAATTCTAAGTTTCGGTATTCCAGCTTCAATTGCTTTGGTCATTCCGCCTAAATCTTCAACTTCTTGAATGAGTTCCCAAGCTTTATTTGCGATATCATCAGTTAATTTTTCAACGTAGTAACTTCCAGCCCAAGGATCTACGGTTTTTGTAATTTGTGTTTCTTCTTGTAGGTATATTTGGGTGTTTCTTGCGATTCTTGCCGAGAAATCAGTTGGTAATGCTATCGCTTCATCTAATGCATTAGTGTGCAAACTTTGAGTGCCTCCGAAAGCTGCGGCAGATGCTTCGATACATGTTCTGGCCACGTTGTTAAATGGATCTTGTTCAGTAAGGCTCCATCCAGATGTTTGACAGTGCGTTCTTAGCGCTAAAGACTTTTGATTTTTAGGATTAAATTGTTTTACAAGTTTTGCCCATAACATACGAGCAGCTCGCATTTTTGCAATTTCCATAAAATGGTTCATGCCAATTGCCCAGAAGAAAGATAGACGAGGAGCAAAGGTATCTATGTCCATGCCAGCGGCAAGCCCTTTTCTAATATATTCTAAACCATCTGCTAAAGTGTATGCTAATTCTATATCGCATGTTGCACCAGCTTCTTGCATGTGATAGCCAGAGATGCTAATGCTATTAAATTTTGGCATATTTTTACTTGTGTACTCAAAGATATCTGAGATAATCTTCATGGAAGGTGTAGGAGGGTAGATGTAGGTGTTACGCACCATGAATTCTTTTAAAATATCATTTTGAATTGTACCTGCAAGCTGTTCTGGTGTTACGCCTTGTTCTTCTGCTGCAACAATATAAAACGCTAGAATTGGCAAAACAGCACCATTCATGGTCATTGAGACCGACATTTTATCTAATGGAATCTGATCGAAAAGTATTTTCATGTCTTCTACAGAATCTATGGCTACACCAGCTTTACCGACATCGCCAACAACGCGTTCATGATCAGAGTCATAGCCTCTATGTGTTGCTAAGTCAAAAGCCACTGATAAGCCTTTTTGTCCTGCCGCAAGATTACGTCTGTAAAAGGCATTACTTTCTTCTGCTGTAGAAAAACCTGCATACTGTCTAATGGTCCATGGTCTGCGCACATACATAGTTGAGTATGGTCCACGTAAATACGGAACGATCCCAGCAACGAAATCAAGGTGTTCGATGTTTTTGATGTCGTCTTTTGAGTATAACGATTTTACAACGATGTCTTCGGCTGTTAAAAAATCGCTAACTGGCCTAGGGTGTTGATTGTTAGTTGTTGATCCTAGCTCTAAATGTTGAAGATTTTTTCTACTCATTATAGTATCATTTTTTCTAGATAAGGGTCAAAATTGACTTCAAAGGGTGTTGAGAGGTTTATGAATACGGTTTTGTTGTTTGAAGATACAAAATAAACATGCTGAAAAGCTTGATGATTAAGTTTTGTGTTTTCAATTTTATAAATAGCCTTAAATATTTGAGTGTTTCCTGAGACGTTATGTTTAGCTGTGATTTTTGTGTAGTTAAGATCTGTCATGCTAGAAACTTGATCTTGGTTTTGTCTAATTATTCCTAGTAAAAATTTAGCATCTTGTCTTGTAATGGGTGTAAAAGGAATACTATTGATGGTGTAGGTTGAATTAGATATGCTATCAAAAAACACATAATGATTGCCTTCCATTTCTCGCATTATTTTTAATCGCGTATGTTCTATTTCTAAGTCAGTATTATCCACAACTAATGAGTCTAGAAGTGAGGTGTAGTCCACCATATTGTAACGTTTAAAACTTTCTGGAAGCCCAATTTTTATTCCGTCATCTTCAAGTAAATGTTGCTTACTTATAATAAGATCTGACGCATTGGTTTGTGTCCAGTCTTGAATCTCCTTTGCGACTTCATAACATGATGTGAAAAATAGTAGGAAAATACTAATTTTTAGTACTATTGATTTTTTCAATACCATGTTTTATTCTTTGTTTAATCTATTGATTTCCAAATTTTCAGATAGCCTTTTTTGAATGATTGGTTCAATTAAAGTTTTGCGCTTATTAACTTTTAAAAATGGACTGACTTCTAAATCATTTTTCATTTTGTCTGCTAAATTAGGATGCTTATTTGTACCTAAAAGCACAAGTTCTTCGGCATTAAAATTAGCCTGTTCTTTAGTTGCGCTTTCTTTAATTTTTCGTTGAATAGTACCTTCTTTTAATTGACTTAAAAAACCACCTTGCTCTTCAATATCTTTAAAAAGGAGAAGTGCTTTTTCTGCGAATTGTTTCGTGATATTTTCGATATAATAAGCGCCATCAGCAGCATTATTTACCTTATCGAAATAGCTCTCATTTTTTAAAACTAAAAGTTGATTTCTTGCAATACGATCTCCGAACTCATTAGACTCATGAAACAATACATCGTAAGGAAGGTTATAAACTACATCTGTACCACCTAGTATTGCACTCATGCACTCAGTAGTAGTTCTAAGCATATTTACATTGTAATCGTAAATGGTTTTATTTCGTTTACTTGGCGTTGAGATAATTCTACAATCTGTATTAATACCATATTCGGCAGCCAAGGTTGACCATAATAAGCGTAAGGCTCTTATTTTTGCAATTTCGAAGAAATAGTTTGAACTAATAGCGGTACAAAAAGTAACATAAAGCGATGTTTTGGCATCCTTAGTTAGTATTTTATCAATGCTATTTAAATATTCGTTGCAATGCGCTAAACCGTATGCTAATTGTTGAATAATGGTAGCTCCTGCATTTTGATATAAGTCTAAATCAATACTAAATTGATTGGTTGATTTTACAATAGCTTCAAATTTTATATGATCACCTTTTAGATTTGCATACCAATTGCCAGTTTGGGCTAGATTACCAATAATATCTGTGTGAATAGTTACTTGTGATCCGTTTGAAATATGATGTGTGTAATCTAATATCTTCTGTGTGAATTCTTCTGAGAGAAAATCACATTTAATATCAATACTTACTGCGCTTAAATCAATATTTTTGAATAATTCTTCAGGTGTAATATGATCAGCCTTGATATGAAAAATTATATTTTCTGCACCACGACTTATCGCATCTATTGCTTTAAGATTGCTGTCTTTAGCTGTATTGACTTGAATAAATTGGCTAATTGCCCAAGTAGTTTTTGGATTAATAGAAGTGTCTGGCAGCGATTCAAATTCATCTGAATGATAGAAAGGTTTTACATCAATACCTTCATTGTTTTTCCAAATTAAAGTATCGTTGTAGTCCGCTCCTTTTAAGTCTACCTGTATTTTTTGTTTCCATCCTTTTGAAGAAACACCTTCAAAATCACTAAATAATGAGTTACTCATCTTTCTTTTGTTTTGCTATGCTGTCTTCATATTCAATAATAAATATGTCTTCATTAGGCTTTTTCATGTAGTAGTTTTCACGTGCTGTGCGTTCTATGCCTTCATCTGTACTCAACTCTTTTATGGCCTTATCATCTTTTGCCATTTCATTTCTGTAATGTTCTTTTTGGTATTCTAACTCTTCTATATCTGAATTTAATTCATGATGAAATATCCATGAATGCGCATCAAAAAACAGCATCCATACTGCAAATACAGCCAGAACAATAATATAGATGTTCTTGAATGGTTTTAGATATTTAGAGTTTAAAAATTTCATTAGAGGCGCTCGTTAATAATAGTTTTAACGATATCTACAGCTACCGAATTATACTTATTGTTTGGCATTATAATATCCGCATACTCTTTCATAGGTTCAATGAATTGTTGATGCATTGGTTTTAATGTATTTTGATAGCGTTGTAAAACCTCGTTGATATCTCTACCGCGTTCTGTTATGTCTCTTTTTAATCTACGAATTAAACGCTCATCAGAATCTGCATGAACAAATATTTTTATATCAAAAAGATCTCTTATTTCTGGATGAGAAAGAATAAGTATTCCTTCTACAATCATTACTTTTCTTGGTTGTGTAACTATAATATCTCCTGTTCTATTATGTTTTACAAATGAATATACAGGTTGGTTTATGGATTTACCTTCTTTAAGCTGTATAAGATGTTGTTCTAACAATTCAAAATCTATAGATCTTGGATGATCAAAATTTATTTTTACACGTTCTTCAAAGCTTAAATGCGAGGTGTCTTTGTAATAAGAATCTTGAGAGATAACACCTACTTGACCTTCAGGAAGTTCCTTTAAAATTGTATTTACTACTGTGGTTTTTCCGCAGCCTGTACCACCTGCAATTCCTATTATAAGCATATTTTTATCTTAATTTATTTGAGTTTGACAAATTTAGCTATTTAAGTATAAAGCATACTTATAACTTAGAAACTTTCTCAGGTGTAACAAAATTATCTATTTTATTCTCCCAACTATTATTTATAAAATTGGTAACATCTGCAACTTCTTTATCAGAGAGTCCTAAAGCTGTCATATTGCCATTATATGTGATGCCATTGACTACAATTTCTCCAGTTAAGCCGTATTTAATGGCTTTTATACTTTTTGCTTGATTGTCTTTTAGAAAATCTGAGTTTGCTAAAGGCGGAAAGACTTTCGTTACACCTTTACCATTGGGTAGATGGCAGGAAACACAAAAATCATCATATATAACGCTGCCTCGTGTTATACTTTCTTTAAGAGAGGATTGATCCTGGTTTTCAGAAATGTAGTTCTGTTTTTTTTGCTTCGAATCACAAGATGTTAGCGAAAGTAGAAGTGATATAATTAGAATGTAGTTTTTCATTTTCTTGTCAATTTTACAATACCTAAATTTTCTATTGCGACATAAATGTAACCGTCAGGTCCTTGTTTAACACATCTTACACGACCTAAACCATCTAAAAGGCGTTCTTCTTTTATAACTTTATTGTCTTTAATAGTGCACATATTTAAATACTGAAACTTTAGAGAGCCAATAAGTAAATTTTTACTCCAGTCTCCATATTTATCGCTATTTATAAACACCATTCCGCTTGGCGCTATTGATGGATCCCAGTAATGAATTGGTTGTTCCATACCTTCTTTCTCGGTAATCTCAGTGAATTTTGTACCACTATAATTAACGCCATGGCTAATAATTGGCCAACCATAATTTAGTCCTTTTTTTATAACATTTATTTCATCGCCTCCTTTTGGTCCATGTTCATTAGTCCAAATTTCTTTAGTTTCAGGATGTAGTGTCATGCCTTGAGGGTTTCTGTGACCATAAGAAAAGATTGCCGTTTTAGCATTATCTTCATCAACAAACGGATTGTCTGCAGGTATTGTACCGTCATCATTGATCCGGTATATCTTACCGCAATCTTTAGTTATATCCTGAGGATTTTCATCTCTATTTCCACGATCGCCAATTGAGAAAAAGAGAAATCCATTATCATCAAAAATTAAACGTGACCCAAAGTGTTGCCCTTTTGTAGAATTAGGTGCAGCTTTATACAATACTTCTAAGTTGATTAAGCTATTGTCTTTAATTTGCGCTCTAGCAATAGCCGTATTTCCTCCGGAATCTTCTCCATCAGAAGAGGCGTATGAAAAATAAAGCCAACCATTGCTCTTATAGTCTGGGTGTAACAAAATATCAAGTAAACCGCCTTGGCCTCGGTTGTAAATTTTTGGGAGTCCTGAAATTGTAGTTTTTTTATTATCCTTAAAATGGATTAACTCTCCCGATTTTTCCGTGATTAAAATAGAACTATCGGGTAAGAATGTAAAACCCCAAGGAATAATGAGGTTATCTACAATGATTTCATGGCTATTTTCTTTATTAATTGGGTTTTTATCTTGAGCACAAGCTATTGTACTGAATAGAATAAAGCAAAAAGCGAGGCGTTTTAAATTCATAATTTTTAAAAGAAAAAAGATTAGTTTTTAAAGTTAATTAAATGTTGCTAGATTTTAAAGAAAAACTCTATATTTGCATTCCGAAATTGGGAAACCTAAATTCGGGGTGTAGCGTAGCCCGGTTATCGCGCCACGTTTGGGACGTGGAGGCCGCAGGTTCGAATCCTGCCACCCCGACTTTCAATAAAAAAAGCTCAGCAAATGCTGAGCTTTTTTTATTATATTAGCTTAATACCATTTAAAGTGAATTCCTGATGCTACTACAACACCAACCAAAATTACTAGCACTAGAATTATAAACCGTGCTCCAAATTTTGTTTTTTCATCTTTTTGGAAAATATAATCTCCTCTTTCTTCATCTTCTTCTTTTACAAATTTCATCTTATTTTTGTTTTTATTTGTTAATATAAATTGTTTTCTTGTTTACAAAGGCAAGCATGCCTTCTTTAGATAATTCACGTCCATATCCTGAAATCTTAGTACCACCAAAAGGTAGTCTTGGATCTGATTTTACCATTTCATTGATAAAAAATGCACCATCTTCAATTTCTGAAATACGTTTTGATGCTGCTTCATAATCTGAAGTGAACACCATAGTCCCTAATCCAAATTTTGAGTTCGAAGCTACTTTATAAGCTTCATCTTCGTTTTTCACTTTAATTACGGCTGCCATTGGTCCAAAGGTTTCTTCTTTAAATACTGGCATTTCAGCAGTAACATCAGTTAATATTGTGGGTTGATAATAAGCGCCATCTCTTTTATTTCCTAGGAGCACATTTGCGCCTAACGCGATAGATTTTTTTACCTGTTCTTCTAATTCTTCGGCTAAATCTTCTCGAGCCATACATGATATAGTTGTGTCAGTATGTGTAGGGTCTCCATATTCTAAGTCTTTTACTTTAGATGTAAATTTCTCTATAAATTCATCATAAATAGTTTCTTCTACTATAAAACGTTTGGCTGCTATACAACTTTGACCAGAGTTCTGCATTCTAGCTTTAACTATAGTATCAATATGCTCATCTAAATCCGCATCATTTAGTATAATACAGGCATTGTTTCCACCCAATTCTAATAGTGATGTTTTTAAATTCTTGCCAGCAAGTTCTGCGATTTTTCGTCCCGCCTTCTCGCTTCCTGTTAATGAAACTGCCTTAACGATGTCATTTTTCAATAAATCTTCAACAGTATCATGGTCCGTAACTAAGGTTTGAAAACAACCTTTAGGAAAACCTGCATCAATAAATAATTTTTCAATCGCAACGGCACAGCCAGTAACATTAGAAGCATGCTTTAATAAACCAACGTTGCCTGCTGTTAAAGTGGGAATCGCAAACCGGAATACTTGCCAAAATGGGTAATTCCATGGCATAATGGCTAAAATACAGCCCAATGGGTCGTAGCTAATAAAGCTTTCAACCGCTTCAGTCTTTATAATATCATCTTGCAGAAACTGATCTGCATTTTTTATATAAAAATCAATTAAAAGAATACATTTTTCGATTTCGGCTACACTTTCCTTAACAGGTTTCCCCATTTCGGAAGTAATAAGTTGACTTAGATTCGATTTGTTCTCAAAAGTTACATTTGCTAGAACCTTTAATAACTCTATACGTTCTTCAATCTCATAATTTTTCCAAGATTTGAAAGTTCGATCGGCTAATTCTAATTTTTCATTTAAGGTGTCTTTCGATTCTAATTTATATGTCTCAAGTTGATTACCATTATAAGGATTATATGTTTTTATTGTTTCTGCCATGTTTTATCGTTTTCCTCAAAATTAAATTATTCACTCAGTATGGTTTAGTTTAAAAGCTAAAATGTTTAACGTAAATGATAATTATCAAAACAGCTAAAATCGTTATGTATAGAGTTAAGCATAGGCAAAAGTTGCTTATATCTTTGTGTCACAGCAAAGCGCTGAAAATTATATTAAATTAAAAAATAACATTATGAGTAATAACGGAAATACAGTTTTAGGAATTTTAGCAGGAACAGCAGTAGGTACAGTTTTAGGTATCTTGTTTGCGCCAGATAAAGGAAGTATTACAAGACAAAGAATTGCAGATGAAGCTGCAGCAAAGAGAGATTTGATGGCTGAAAAAGCATCTGAAATAAGAGACTCATTAGGCGATACGATTTCCTCACAGAAAGAAAATTTAGATCACCAAGTTGAATCTATTGTTTCTAATGCTAGCTATAAAGCTGAGGACGTAATAACTACACTAGAATCTAAATTAAAAGATTTAAAAGCTAAGAACAAGAACTTACAGAAAAAAGCCTAATTGATGAGTGTTTTTAACGACATAAACGATACAACTAATAAAGCTTCTCATATTGGTGAGCGTTACGTAAAAGCGTCTCACCAATATTTTAAATTGAAGATTTTTCAACAATTAACCTTGTCATTAAGTCTAATGACAAAAGTATTGGTTGTTGGTAGTTTGGTATTTGCGGGATTAGTATTTCTTTCTATTGCATTAGCATTAGAAATAGGTAAGTCAGTAAACAGTTTTGCTCTAGGTTTTTTAATAGTTGGCGTTATTTATGTGGTTTTATCGTTGGCTCTTTATATGATGAGAACAAAATTTAACTCAGCAATAATTAAAAGAGTAGGACTTAAATTTTTTAATTAACATGAAGACATATACAAATTTTGACGATATCGATAATGATTTAAAACGTTTTAAACTAGAACGCGATATAGCATGGGAAGAACTGAAACTAGTAAAAGCAGACTTCAAGGAAGACTTGCAACCATTAAATTGGGTGAGCACTGCCTTAAAGCTTACTGGTAAATACAGTTTTATAGCTATTATAAGGAAATGGTTATTTAAAAAATGATATTAAATAACCTCCACCTTAGTTGGTGTTTGCATCTTGAATTCGTTTGGAGATACATTATATTTTTCTTTAAAAATTTTAGAAAAATAACTCCTGCTAGTAAAGCCAATTGTGTAGACTACTTGAGAAATATTTAAATCGGTAGTTTTAAGTAAATCTCGCGCTTGCTCTAATCTTACATGACGAATAAATTCAGTAACTGTACGTGTATATAAAAATTTAAAACCATCTTGAAGCTTGGCTTGAGATAAACCAGTTTCATTAGATAAATCTTCCAAATTATAAGATTTTGAAGGGTTCTTTAATATTTTCTCTCCAACTTTTCGAATTCGTTTCAATTCACTTTTCACTAATGAAGTGGGTAATTCTACCCCTTGGGATTGTTTAATATATTGTTGAATATGTAACGATAATATCTCATAAACTTTGGCTTCCATTTTTAAAATACGCAACATTCCTTTTGTTTTAATGTTATGTAATTTTTTAACGTGGTCTGCCATTTTTAAGTTTAAGGTGCCATGATGTGAAAATCTATTATCATGATCAGTGTCAACAAATACTTCTTGTAACTTTTTATTCAAGGTAGAAACTTTGGTAGTTCGTTTCTTCAAAAAGTCTTTTCTAACTATTTGAATAATATTCGTTTCAATTCTCACACCTTCTTTAAAATGCAAACAATTAATACCATCAGTTTTATTAGTAAAAATTAAAGTTTGAAATTGTTCTATTAAAGCTTCTCGACTTTGAATACCAAATCGATGTAAAAATTCGCCTTGAAGATTATAAATAAATCGAATAGGATTGAATTCTGTAGCTTCTATTCTTAGTACAACTTCGCTTAAAAATTCAATATCATAAATCATTAAATTTACGCCCCAATCAAATGGTATTACTTTAACAGTGCCGTTTGCTTTTTCATTATTAACAACAAGAGTGCTTTCTCCCCAACGCTCTAATATTTCGCCTCCAATATTATTTTGTAGTTGTTCTATGATGTCTTTAGTGTTTTCCGCACTAATTAATATTTCTGTCATTTCTTATGTGTCTAATAATGTGGTTAAATCAATGTAAGTATACTTTATCTCCCCAATATGCTCATAGACATCCTTGCCCTTTTTAATATCGTCCCAGTATAATTTACTATCTAAATCTTTGGTGTTGTATTCATCTAATAGGTTAGAAGAAAACAGAAGGTATTCGTCAGTTTTGATATCATTTTTTAATAAACGATGCGCTACAATAACATCTTCACCAATAAGTTTTATATGCTTGCCTATTTGCACTGAATCAATTTCTTCAGAATAATGCAATATAATTTTTAAGCCTAATGTTTTTGGTATGGATTTACTGCCACTTTTATGTTGATGTTTAATTTCTAATTTTCGTAGCTGTTTGTAAAACTGAGTATAGAAGTATTTACATTGACGTATTAAATCTTTCAATTTGGGTAATTCCCCTCGCTTATAAAACAATACGGCATCACCTTCAATTTCTGAGACTCTTAATCCTATTTCATTAGAATAGATTATTTCGTTTAAAAGCGAGGGAATGACTTTAGAGTTTAACTCATTATCCGTTTCACTCATAAATTGTGTAAACCCACTAATGTCGGGTATGCAAATTAGCATTGCTTCATATCGTTTGTAAAGATTTAAGTAAAGATAGATTTAAAATATTTAACTTTTAATGTTTCTTCTGCATTTAAGTTAATTTTTAAATCTTATGAGCAAAGTGAGTTATATGCATCAATATATATTTGAAGGAACCAAAAATATAACTGAAATGAAAATATACGAAGCCATAAGAAATGACCATGACATTCAAAGAGCACTTTTAGACAAGCTAACTCAGACGTCTGGCGATACAAAGGAGAGAACACAGATATTTAAAGAATTAAGGATGGAACTCGAATTGCATGCCAACGCAGAGGAGCACCATTTTTACAAACCCTTAATTCCTGTAGATATGATGCAAGAGCATGCAAGACATGGTATTGCTGAACATCATGAAATTGACGAGTTAATTGAGCAATTAGAAAAAACGGAAAAAGACTCTTCTGCATGGTTAAAAATAGCAAAGGATTTAAAAGAGAAAGTGGAGCATCATCTAGAAGATGAAGAACATACATTTTTTCAATTATCTGGTAAAGTTTTAACCGAAAAAGAAAAGAATGAACTCGGTACTAAATACAACAACTTCATGGAAGAGCATCGAAAAAAGTAATTGTGATGACGTTGGTTTTTATTTGAGTTAAAACAAAAATCTTATGCATTAAACCTTCAGGGAAATAGATGATATTTTTGTGAAGTAAGAGATAAAAAGAGATGGGAAGTGGTACACATCTAAAAAATAAAGTACCATTAATTTTAAACATATATAAAATGAGTACTTACACAGAACAAGTAGGAAAAAAACTAAACAATTTATTAGAAAAAACATACGATGCGGAAAAAGGATTCACGAAAGCAGCAGAAAATATAGAGCATGCTTCATTAAAGACTTATTTTAGAAATAAAGCACAAGAGCGTCTAAATTTTGGAAGAGAACTAAAAGAAGAAATTAGAAGTTTCAACCAAGATGTAGACAAAGGAGGAAGTATTACAGGTTCTGCTCATAGAGCATGGATGGATGTAAAAAGTTTATTCTCGGCTAATGACGAAGAGTCTATGTTAAATGAAGCAATAAGAGGAGAAAAAGCAGCCATAGAAGAATATGAAGATGTGTTAAATGAAACAAGTCTTCCTATGAGTACAAAATCAATTCTTCAGTCTCAAAAATCCGCAATTAATAACGGGTTAGCTAAAATTAACGCGTTAGAAGATATTTATTAATAGCAAAGTTGGTTAGGTTAAGTAGAAAAGGGTGTCATTTGAAAAAATGATGCCTTTTTTTTATATATAAACGTTTCTATATGAGTTAGTAATCTATGCGTTTGTGTTAAAGAGTTACCATAATCAAGCTTATCTTTACAGTAAGAAATTAGACTAGCTAATTTTAGTATTAATTTAAAACCAAAACATATGTTACGTTGGACAATCACATTTATCATAATCGCAATTATAGCAGCCGTATTAGGCTTCGGAGGAATCGCAGGAGCAGCAGCAGGAATCGCTAAAATTATCTTTTTTATTTTTATAGTATTATTTGTACTGTCATTATTAAAAGGATTAATTAAGAAATAAACTTTTAACCCATAAATAAAACAAGCCTAGAGTTTAAAAGCTCTAGGCTTTTTTTTTGGTTTTCACTGAAAACCGTGATAATTTAAGACATCATAATATTTAATATTGCAATACCAAATCGCACAAAACAGTAAAACATTACTTTTGTGACTAGAATATTAAAGTAGTAATGCAAATTAAAAATCCAATTTTTCTTTTATTTATAATTTTATGCTTTCTTGGTTATAGCCAAGATGATATTAATTTTAAGGCCTTTGGCCACATGCCTCAAGTTGTAAGCAATCACCTTCATGTTAACTTAAACGCTGCAGAATCGCAACAAGTTAGGTTTCAATATTTGGATACTATCGCTCAAATTTATTTAAAATCTGGTCATGCAGATTCACTGATGCATTATGGACAGTTGATTAAAAGTGAAGCGTTTTATAAGGATTCAACGTTTCAAAATATAAAAAATATTAGGCTAAGAGCATTGTATTTTGAAGGTGTAGCTGCTCAAAAAATGGGATTATTTGATGAAGCTATAAAATCTTATATTCTAGGTATAGAACAATCTACTTCAGAAAATAATATTCAAAATTATTTAAAATTACAGCTTGCTGAAACATATTTAAATAAAGGAGAATTTCAAAAATCACAGGCATTATTAGAGGAATTGCCACAAACTAAAAACGATCAAGATTTTTATTTGAGAAATATCATCGTAAAAAGTCTTTATTTAGTCTTAAATGAAGAATATGATTTGGCTGAAGCGATGATTGATAATGCACTATCTGAAAATTTCTTGTCTAATTTTCCAAAAGAAAAACTACAATTACAACTCAATTTATCTGAAATTGAATTAAGACAAGGCAATTTTAATACGTTGATTAATAATACGGAAAGTATTAAGGTGGCAGCATTAAACGAAGGTTTTTATGATCTCTTTATAGAGGCAACTTTAAAGTTAGGATATGCTTATGCCATGTTAAAAAACTATGATGTTTCTGAAATGGCATTAAGTACAGCTTACATAAATACCATTCAATGGAATCGATTAGAGTTGCAACAAAAAGTAATTAGTGCTCTAGTTAAGTTATATAATGTTAAAGGCGATTTTAAGAATGCTTATAGCCTAATGACACAATATCAGTCGGTAAGTCATGAAATTGCAGAAAAGCAAAATCAAAGATTGGTAAAAGATTTAGAGGTAAAATATGAAACCCTAAAAAAGGAAAAAGAAATTGATCTATTACAAGAAGACCAAATAAAACAAGAAGCCGAGATTAAGCGTCAATCCACTATTAAATATGCCTTTCTTATTGGATTTATTGTGATTTTAATTCCGGTAATTTTGTTGTTAATTGTGTATTATCAAAAACTTCAAACCCAAAGTTTACTGAATAAACAGCAAGAAGCTATTAACCAGCAAGAAGTAAAAACCTTATTGCAATCGCAAGAATTAGAATTGGCAAAAAATGCAATTGCTGTACAATCTAAAGAACGCGATAGAATTGCAAGAGAATTGCATGATAGTATCGGAGGTAATTTAGCAGGTATAAAATTAAAAATGAATAGTTTAGGCGATCATCAACCAGAGTTTAGACAAATTTTAAACCAGCTCGACGATACTTATAACCAGGTTAGAGAGATATCGCATAGTTTAATTCCTAAAGAATTTGAAACGAATGCCTTTACAGATTTAGTCAAAAATTATATTCAAAATATTAGTGAAGACGCATCAGTAGATTTACGTTTTGATGCTTATCCAAAGGACGTAGTAAATTCAATTGCTGTGCCACTTCAAGTTACTTTATTTAATATTGTAAAAGAATTAATTACTAACGCTCTAAAACATGCGAAGGCAGAGGAGGTTAATATTCAATTAACAACTTTACCAGAAGAAAAAAGTATTGAGCTTATTTATGAAGATGACGGTATAGGGTTTGATTTAAACTCTAACAGTAAAGGCATAGGTCTAAATAATATAGAAACTAGAGTTTCGGAATTTAATGGAACAATATCTATAAATACAGCAGAAAATAGAGGCACAGTAATTAGTATAAGTTTACCACAAACATAACGTATGAAGACACCCTTTTCAATAATCATTGCAGACGATCATTCCATGTTTTTAGATGGATTAACCAGTATATTAGCTGAGGAGTCATCAATTAATATTATTCTCACTGCAAAAACAGGTACTCAAGTTTTAAAATATTTAAGAATCAATGCGGAGGAAAAAATTGATTTGGTAATTACAGATATAAACATGCCAGAAATGGATGGCGTAGAATTAAATGCAGCTATAAAAGAAGAGTTTCCAAAAATAAAAACGTTAGTGGTTAGCATGCTAGAAGATGCTAAAAAAATAAAGACCTTAACGGAAGCAAATGCTAATGGTTATATTTCAAAAAATGCTGAAAAAACCGAATTACTTAAAGCAATAAAATCCATATTGGAAGGGCAGAATTATTTTTCGCCTCGTATAAAGCAGGTTTTAATGGAAGCCATGTTTTCAGAAAAATCTGAACCAGAAACCTCTTTAAGTAAAAGAGAAACCGAAGTTTTAAAACTCATTGCTCAAGAGTTTACAACACAAGAAATTGCAGATCAATTATTTTTAAGTAAACATACTATTGAAAGTTACCGTAAAAATTTGATCTCTAAATTGGGTGTTCGTAATTTGGCAGGACTAACACGCTACGCTGTAGAAAAAGGAATGTTAGATTAATTACTAAAACACATTTTTTATATAACTATTGAATAATAACAGGCCATTGCGCCTGTTTTTTTGTGCCATAAAATCGCTATCCCTGAAAACAGGGTAATCAATTTTACTACTTACCGTCTGTTGTACACTTGCTTATTTACTGAAATTTGTATCATAAATAATAACATAATTAACCATTAAAAATTAGAACTTATGATTTACGGAATTTCATTAATCCTTTTGAGTATTATCGCAGTACCATCACTTATTTTATCAAAAAAACCTAACGCACAAGAGTTGTTAGACAAAGTAGCACCTTACCAAGGTTGGATTGGTATTGTCTTTTGCTTCTTTGGAGTTTGGGGAATTATCTCAGCCTTCCTTAATATGGGTTGGTTAACTGTGGCACCTGTATGGTGGATTACTTTATTAGCGGGTAGTTTTGTTGAAGCAACACTTGGTTTTATGCTAGGTTTTGGAATGATCAATAAACTATTGTTAAGTAAAAATGAAGCAGCTAAAGAAAAAGCAGCAAAATTGAGAGAGAAATTAGCGCCTAAGCTAGGAAAATTAGGGATTCTTGGTCTAATCGTTGGCGGTTGGATGATTGCAGCATCGTTTATGTTCACAGTATAATCCATTAAAATTACTAAAATCTACCATTAACTTTTAAACTATTTATATCATGAAACAATTAATATTAGGAATGCTATTATGCTTATCAACATTTGCTATGGCTCAAGAGAATACAAATCAACGCTCTATAACATCTTACGGTTCTGTAGTTATTGAGTCTGAAGAACAGTTATATAAAACAGACGTTACGTTATCCTTAGAGAACAGTTATTATGCTGAGAATCCATGTACAACACTTGATGAATTAAAAACAAAATATTTTGAGGCAATTAAGAAACTTGGAATAGACACATCTAAGTTTATACAAGATGATTTAGCATATGCAGCAACTGGCTACAGAAAAGGAGGGACCGTATTTCACTTTGAAACAACAGATAAAGAAGAGATATTAAAAGTAACAGGTATTAACATGACGCAAGTAATGCCATCTTACGTTCAAGTAAAAGATGTTTTATCAGAAAAACAAATAGAAGAATTGGCAAAAAGTGCACTTCTAAATGCAAATAAAAATGCAGAATTATTGGCAAAAACAGCTGGCGAAGAACTAGATAGAATTTATTCTATTAATAGTTATGATTTAGATGGTAGCTCGTATTGGAGAACACCAAATTCAGGACCATCATATTTAAGACTAACAGTAGTTTACCTTTTAAAGAATTAAGCATTTGGCATCACTTAGTTAGTGATTTATTAGTTAGGGTTGAAGTCTGCGACGCATTTGTTCCCAAAGGTGCTCGCAGACTTTATATGTTTTAAAAAATGAAGTCGTTACTCTACACGTTTATAATTTTCAGAATAGATTTTATGTCCATCTTCATCTAATTCAATTTGTTCAAATCTATTTTCTGATAATTCCAATTCAAAATTAAATTCATGCTGTTCTTTAATAACTTCATTCATAAAGGAAGAACCAAAATCTAATGATTCAGTGAGGTGGCCATCATCGTAAGTATAAGATCCATACCCGAAAAACTCAATTGAATCTGATTTTAATAGCTTACACCACATTACTTTACTATCTGTGTACATCTTAATTTGTCTAGAAATGGTATTGTTAGAAAACGAGTCTACAACAACATTGTCTTTATAATTATAAAATTCTACAAGTTCCCAAGTTCCTTTTAAGCTTGGTTTATTAATAATAATTTTTGTTCCTTCGGTTGAAGTTTCTAATTCACGCTCTGTTTTGTTCTTACATCCAAAAGTAAGTAACAACGTCATGCTTAATATTAAAAAATTTACTTTCATAATTTTATTGGTTTAGCTGTTAAACCCTTATAAATTACGAAATTAATAATAGACTACGCTTTTATTTATAATAATTATACAACTATAGATAGTGTTGATAACTTCTCTGTAAGGTTCTACACAAAAAACCTACTTTTGTTTTAAGTAATAAAATTCAAGAAAATGGCAGATACAATTGAAAAAGTAAAGTGTTTAATTATAGGTTCGGGACCTGCAGGATATACAGCTGCAATTTATGCGTCTAGAGCTAATATGGACCCTGTTTTGTACCAAGGAGAACAACCAGGAGGTCAATTAACTACAACTAATGATGTTGAGAATTTTCCTGGATATCCAGAAGGAATCACAGGACCAGAAATGATGATGCAATTGCAAAAACAAGCTGAGCGTTTTGGTACAGATGTACGTCATGGTTGGGTATCTAAAGTTGATTTTTCTGGAGATATACATAAAGCTTGGATTAATGGAGAAAAGGAAATCCACGCAGATACTGTAATTATTTCTACAGGAGCCTCAGCAAAATATTTAGGATTACCATCAGAGCAAAAATATTTAAAATTAGGTGGAGGCGTTTCTGCTTGTGCTGTTTGTGACGGATTCTTTTATAGAAATCAAGAAGTAGTCATTGTAGGTGCAGGAGATTCTGCTTGTGAAGAAGCACACTACTTATCTAAACTTTGTAAAAAAGTAACGATGTTAGTAAGACGTGATGAGTTTAGAGCCTCTAAAATTATGGCACAACGTGTTATTAATACAGAAAATATAGAAATCCTCTATAATACAGAAACGGATGAGGTTTTAGGAGATGGACAATTAGTGCATGGTGTTAGAGTTTTTAATAATAAAACAAACGAAAAGCACGATATTGAAGCTACAGGTTTCTTTGTGGCAATTGGTCATAAACCAAACACAGATATCTTTAAAGGAATTTTAGATTTAGATGAAACAGGCTATATCATTAACGCACAACCAGGAACAAGTAAAACCAATGTAGAAGGTGTATTTGTAAGCGGAGATGCTGCAGATCATGTCTATAGACAAGCAATTACTGCCGCAGGTACAGGATGTATGGCAGCACTAGATGCTGAACGTTATTTGGCAGCTAAAGATTCTGATTTTGAAGTTGCAACTTCAACGTACAATTAGACTTAGATATTGATATTTATAAAAAAAGCCAAAGTAAATTTACTTTGGCTTTTTCTATATAAAAAGGTATGTATTTAGCGCTTCTTTTTTTGCAATTTAGAAGTGTCATCAAATTTAGTAATTATAATTGATGGGCTTCCGTACAAATAGATTTCAGAATCGCCTGTCGATGCAATTGTAATACTTTCTGTAGCAGATATAGTCAAATCACTAGAATCTTCTAAACTTGCATCCACAGCTTTTACGTCAAATTTTGAACCATTAAAATTGGTTGAATTATCTAATCGTATTACCGAGTTGTTTGTGTTTCCATCTATTACTGCGTCTGCACGTTGGTATAAATCAAAGTTCGATGTTTTAGATGTAATTAAAGCATCTAATTTGCTATTGTCGCTTAGTTCAATTCTAGTAGAATCTGCCGTTAAGTTTAATCTAGTCTTAGACTTACCTGAACTTTTATAATCAAATGTTCTGGCTATAATATTTAAATAGGCTCTAGAATTATCAGAAGTAACTAACGTAACATCTTCAAGCTCCATAGAGGTTAATGATCTAATTTCTCCATCACCTTTTGTTTCTATAGTATGAAGTCCGTCAGCGTAATTAACCGTAATATTCAGTTTCTTTTTAGATGAAATTCGCATTTTTTCAATAAAGGTAAGCACACCATCTACTACGTTAAAATCTATAACGTCATGCAGATTGTCGTCAGCTTCTACATTTACAGAAGGTTTACTGTTATAAACAATCTCTATAGAAAAATCGCCTTCAACTACAATGGAATGAAAATCGTCTATATAGGTTTGCCTTAGTGTAACATTTCTGTTACCCTTTATTTTTTCTTCAGATTGGGCTGTAATATTCGGTACTACAGTGATAAATAAAAGAAGAATGAGTAGTAATTTTTTCATATCTTAAAGTTTATTGTCATTTAAAAGACACAAAACATAGCGTAATAGTCACTCTTTATTGGTTTTGACTACTAAAAAAAGTTCTGAATGTCAATATTAACAATTTCTAATTAATATTGGTCAATTAAAATCTATTAAACTAAGATAAGCAAAAACCATCCCAAACTCTACAAAGAATTTGAAATGGCCTACAATTGATTGGTTATTAGTCTTTTGTTAAGATTGTTTTGTTCTACTTTATCAGTAAAACTAAATTTAGTCTTGTCGCACACGACCTGCCGACGAGTCTGCTGTTTCTATTTTTTCTGGGTTTCCTGAATATCTAATATCGCCACCACTTGTTGCTTTAGCAATTAACGTCTTGGAAGTGTTAACAGAAATATCAGCACCACTAGTGGCTCTAACATCTGAGGATTCAGCTTGTAAATCTGATGCATCAATATCACTTCCACTTGTTGCATTGGCATAAAGTGTTTCAGTAATTCCACTAACTTCTATTTCGCTTCCACTGGTCGTGCTACATTCTAACTTCTTAGTTTTTACATCTACTTTAATATGCGTGCCACTAGTTGTATGAAGCTCTAATTTATCCACTTCTAATGTATTCTTAGAATAAACACTGCTTCCGCTTGTACCTTTAATAGAAGATATGGTTTCAATATTTAATAATACTTTTTTTGAAGTTGCTCGTCTAATGTTTTCTGTAGAATAAATTCTTAATGTTCCGTCTACGACTTCAGTCATTATAAGATCCATAAGGTTTTCATCTGCCTCAACAGTTAATGCTATATTATTAGATTGTGTAATGTAAAGGTCTATACCTTGGCTAATTTTAATCGATTCGAAATCGTTAGAGATGCTACGCTCTACATTAATAACATTGCCATTGCCATCTACTCCTGGTCCTAAATTCATAGAAAAGTTGCAAGATAGAAGCATTAAACTAATAACACTTGTCACGATAATTTTGGTTAGTGTACTCATAATGATTGATTGTTTTTCTATATCATTTTGTAATTGATATAGATGATTGATGATTTTTATTTTTTTTGTAAATTTAAATGGATTAATATGTGCTATAAATTTTAATATGATGAATTGTAGATTGTTGATACTCAATTGTCAATAACTTCAATGTTAACACCATCGGTATCATTTATTTTATAATCTACTTTAGCTTTTTTACTTATTGCAGTTGTGTCCATTACAGCTGTAGTTGTTTCTGATTGGTCTTCTGTTTTTTCAGCTTCATTAGTCTCTTCTTCAGATTCAGTAAAGCAGTCTAAACATTCTACATCGTCTTCAATAACTTTTAGATATTGATTTCTCATATCTCTTTTAAGAATGTTGTTTGTAGATCTGTAATTTCTATAAAAGTTATGTGTATTATTATTAGCAAAAAACACTGAACCTTCAGGTAAATAAATGATGACTTCTATATGCTGATCGCTAAATTTATTTACGGCATCTGTAATTAAATAAGAATCTAGCTTCAATTCATTATTATCAATAGTATAATTATAATTAATGTCTTGAGCACGTTCTCTCGCTAAATCGTAATTACTTCCTCTTGCAAATCCATTTATTTTAATGCGAGCTATTGAATCTGTTGTTGATTTAACTATTAATCTAATATCAGTTGTAGATATAATACTATTATCATTATCAGTTGGCATAATTTTATAGCCGTTATAATCGCTGTACAAATGCTTGTTGTAGTCGTCATGACTTACCATTTTTATTTTTAATGTGTCGCCAGAAGTAATATTAAGAGGTGCTTCAACTTGTGTAAAATTGGCATCATAGGCATGTTCAGTTGCTTGCTTAACACCTGTAATGACTAAACCTATAATTGCCATAATCCAAAGTCCTAACAATGTAAATTTGGCAATGCTACCTATAGATTTTAGGTTGTTTACTAGAATTTTGAGACCTAAATAGAAGACAAAGAAAAACGGTATTCCTATTACAAAAAACAATAATAAGGACATTAACCAAATAGGAATATTCGCGGTATTAGATGCATGAATAAAATCCATACCAGGAAAATGAACTGCATTTGTTACACCTACCGTAAAAAAGGCTACGATTAAAGCAATAATTGCACTAAGCCCAATAATGATTAAGAGAACACCAATAAACTTGGCTATCACTTTTAGAAAAAACATAATTATTGTGCCTATAGTTTCAAAAAATGATTGAGAACTCGATTTTAGTTTATTACTCTGTTTCTGAAAATCGACACTTTTTACGGTTTCGGAAATATTATCAGAAACATGGTCAAAACCTTCCTTTAATTTGTCGCCATGTTTCTTTAAATCAACATTTTTTACGGTTTCTGAGACTGTATCAATGCCGTCTTTAATTTTTTTTTCAATGTTACTGATGTTAACCGGATCACCAGTCATGGTCAGTTTTTCTGCAGTAGACTTGGCTTCGGGTATTAAAGCCCATAAAATAATGTAAAGTAAAACACCTGTACCAGCACTAAAGAAAAGAATAACCCAAATAAGTCTAATCCATAATGCGTCAATACCAAAATAATGACCTAAACCTGCAGCAACTCCACCAACATAAGAATTGTCTGTATCTCTAAATAAACGCCTAGTTGAGGCAGATTTTTGTCTATATTGTTGTTTTGGTTCATCTTCAAAGATTTCATCATCTACGAGATAATCTTCTGGTTGTCCCATTATAGCAATAACCTCGTCAACGAGTTTAATACCAACCACTTGTTTTTCGTTTTGTATGCGTTCTGAAAATAGTTCAGCAATTCTTGCTTCAATATCTGCAATAATTTCTGAACGACCTTGAGAGTCTGTAAATGAACGTTTTATAGCCTCAAGATAGCGCGATAACTTAAGGTATGCATCCTCATCTATATGGAAGAATATACCTGCTAAATTTATATTGACTGTTTTATTCATTTCTTTGGTGTTTTTGTATTGGTGACTAGGTTAACGGCATTTTGTAAATCGCTCCATGTGGAGTTTAATTCATTTAGAAACAGTTTGCCTGTTTCCGTAAGACCATAATATTTTCTTGGTGGTCCTGATGTAGATTCTTCCCAACGGTAATTGAGTAATCCAGCATTTTTTAATCTTGTTAATAGTGGATAAATAGTACCTTCTACAACAAGCATTTTTGCATCTTTTAAAGTGCCCAGAATTTCTGCTACGTAAGCATCTTCATCTTTTAAGATTGATAGTATGCAATACTCCAGAACACCTTTACGCATTTGTGCTTTTGTGTTTTCTATTTTCATGTGTTATGAGTCTTTAATTCTATTAAACTGTTCATTTTTTGATTGATGATTTATTTTGATTTATTCAGCGAGTGATGAAGTCGCAAATTGTTATTTTAAAAAATTAATTGTGAGTGGATAGGTAAATTCTTGTCCATCTCTAGCAGATAAACTAGCTTTTACAATAAGTGCTAATTCAATTATAAAAGCAATAACTGCTAAAGCGCCTAAACCGCCTCCTATATATAATAGAGGTGAAGGTTCTCCTATGTTGATATGGAAATTGTTGAAACCATGAAAATCTAAGACATCCATATTTCTAAATACTTTGAATATAAAAAAGGGTACACTTATGGTTCCTATAATTATTGCATATAGTAAAACACTAATCTGAAAATTTATCGCCTGCTTTCCATGTTGATCAATAAAGGTTGATTTGTCTTTATTTGCTGCCCATAAAATTATAGGTCCTATAAAATTTCCAAAAGGAATAAAAAACCTTGAAAAGGTAGATAAATGAATAAATGTGGCTAAATTTTTATGATGTGTGTCTAACATAATATAAAAGTATATAATAGTTGCTTATACAAATATATGTCTTTAAAAAGGTATTATGTTACGCATAGTACTAAAAATTAACATTTTATTAACATTAGCGAAGTCGTTAATTTTAAATTATTTTAGTGCTAAATTTTAACTATATATATGAAAATTACACCATCAAAACTTAATAGCTATCTAATGTTTAAACTTCCTGCGGCTTATTTTACAGGTGTAAGAACTAAACAATTAGATGATAATACTTGTGTGGTAACGGTAAAACATCGTTGGGTAAATCAAAATCCTTTTAAATCTATGTTTTGGGCAGTGCAAGGTATGGCTGCCGAATTAACAACTGGTGCTTTGGTAATGAATAAAATAAGAGATAGTGGTAAAAAAGTATCGATGCTTGTGGCATCTAATAATGCGTCATTCTCAAAAAAAGCTACAGGAAGAATAACGTTTAGCTGTACTGAGGGAAACTTAATTGATGATGCCATTAATAAAGCCATTGAAACTGGAGAAGGGCAAACAGTTTGGTTAAATTCTAAAGGGATTAATGAAGAAGGTGTAGAAGTATCTACCTTCAATTTTCAATGGACGCTAAAAGTAAAAGCTTAAATTAATTAATACCTAAGGTGTTGTAACAAAGTTTAGAAAATATCTACATATAACTGAATCAATTAAATCATTTTAATAATTAGCTATGGAAAGATTACCAGACAATAATAATAGACAAGCACACGAAATAGATTATCGTATTTACGGAGAAGAAATGCAATACGTGGAAATAGAACTAGATCCACAAGAAGGTGTTGTAGCAGAGTCAGGAAGTTTTATGATGATGGATGATGGTATAAAAATGGATACCATATTTGGTGATGGATCTCAAAAGGATACTGGTTTTTTAGGTAAAATTTTAGGTGCAGGGAAAAGAATTCTAACAGGTGAAAGCTTGTTTATGACAGCGTTCTATAATGACTTAACGGGTAAACGAAACGTGTCTTTCGCCTCGCCTTATCCTGGAAAAATTATTCCAATAGATTTAACAGAGTTTGGAGGTAAATTTATTTGCCAGAAAGATGCATTTTTATGTGCAGCAAAAGGTGTTAGTATTGGTGTAGAGTTTTCTAAAAAATTAGGTCGTGGACTTTTTGGTGGAGAAGGCTTTATAATGCAAAAACTGGAAGGTGATGGTATGGCTTTTGTGCATGCAGGTGGCACTACAGCTGTTAAAACTTTAGCAGCAGGTGAAACACTGCGAGTAGATACTGGCTGTATAATTGGTTTTACTCAAAGCATAGATTACGATATAGAATTTGTTGGCGGAATTAAAAACTCCATATTTGGTGGAGAAGGGTTGTTTTTTGCAAAATTACAAGGGCCAGGAAAAGTGTATATTCAATCGTTACCATTTAGCAGATTGGCTGGTAGAGTTTTAGCGTCTGTTCCTAGAGGCGGAAAATCTAAAGGTGAAGGGAGTATTTTAGGCGGTATTGGAGATTTATTAGATGGTGATAATCGATTTTAATCACGGTGTAGATTGCTTTATATTAGCTATTTAAATTGTAAAAGTTCTCTTTTAAAATTTGAAGATTTAGTTGATAAATTCGAATAGTTTAACATAAAAAGCTGTTAAACTTTTTATGAACTAAATTCGATTCCATTTTTTTTGCTACCTTTAAAGTGAATTAAAAATCAAAGCCTATATTTAGAAATCTACTTTTGTTAAACCTAAAACTTAAAATATCCTATGGCAAGAGCAATGTATGAGTACACTAAGACAGTACTTGGCAAAGTCAGTTTTGATGCTGCTTTATTCTGCAAGGAAGTTCAAAAAGCAGTGAGACGATTATTACCTCACGAGCTTGAAGAACTTAGAATTTATATTCAGTCCCTAATCAATCAAAACCCAGAATTAGATCAATGTTTAATTTATTTGAAAGCATAACGAAAAAAGCGACTTACGAGTCACTTTTTTTATGATTTCTTTTTTTGCTTTCGTTGATTTTAAATCTACCTTTGTAAAAAAAATATTACACTTGAGACAAGTAGTAATCTTCATATTATTTTTATCTTTTGCTTTAAGACCATTATACTTTGTTGGTAACGTTATGTATTACCAACTAAATATCGATTACATCATTGAGACGTATTGTGTTAATACAGATAAGCCAGAATTACAATGTAACGGTAAATGTCATTTAGCAAAGCAACTTACTGCGCTAGACACTACAGACGATAGTGGTAAAGCTGTTTTAAGTTTGTTCGATTCGTTTTTTCCTGTATTTTCAGAAAATATAAGTCCTTTTGAATTTAATAGTCATAATTTATATATGGCTAAACAAAAAATAGCATTTAGCACTCAGAATTATATGTTTAATTTTGAATACTTCCACTTTAAACCACCTATGGTATAGTTTTATTTTTCGACTAGGATTTTCAATCCTAAACATCCTTAAATTATAAAATAAAACATATACAAATGAAATTACTAAAATATACATTTGCACTATTGGCGTGCGCAATACTGACTAATTGTTCTACAGACAATGATGATAATGAAGAAAATTTATCGGGTCAGAGTGGAGACTTAATACTTAAATTTGATAATTCTGTTGGAGATCAGGATTTTATCTTTGGTACAACGTATTCTAAATCTAATAGCGAAACATTTCAATTATCAAATCTAAAATACATTATCAGTAATGTAAGAGTAACGGATAATGAAGGCAATACGTTTTATTATCCTGAAGAAGACAACGTGTTTATAGTTAGTGAATCAAATGGTAACAATGCAGGCGAGATTTATGTTACTTTAAATGATGTTGATGCAGCCAACTACACTCAAATAACGTTTGGGATTGGTATAGATCAAGATCGTTTTGCATTAGGTGCTGATGGTCAAGGAGCGTTCTTAGAGTTAGCTTCAGACGAAGGTATGATGTGGAGTTGGGCTTCTGGCTACAAATTTGTTCGTATCGATGGCACATTTTCTACACCATCTGTTACTGATGAGCCGTTAAATGTTCATATGGGAAGTGTTGGTACATCTTTAGATAATTATAAGGAAGTAACATTAAATTTTCCCAATACTGTTTTAGTGAGAGAGGATAGCTCTCCAGAGGTTCATATTGTAGCAGATATTTCTAAGGTTTTTGATGGTGTGACGACTGCAAACTTCGCAGATGGTTATGATCAAGTACATACTGATGCTACCGAAACACCTATAATTGCTACAAATATTCAATCAATGTTTGAGGTTCATCACATACATAACGATTAATCAATATCGAATCATTGAGAGTTTTATTTAGCTCTCAATGATTTAATAAATTTTATTGATTATGAAAAAAGTAACCTTATTAATTGTTGCTATTGTCACTGTATTTTCTTGTTCAGAATCTTCAGAAATAGCAACATACGAACCTGTCAATTTAGATGTACAAGTGCCTTCAAATTTTCCTGATATTGTTTATAATTTAGACAATAATCAGGTTACAGAAGCGGGTTTTGAACTAGGTAAAGATCTGTTTTATGAAGGTAAACTATCTTCTAACAACGCCATAGCATGTGCATTTTGTCACGAGCAAGCTTTTGCATTTACACACCATGGTCATAACTTAAGTCATGGTGTTAATGGAGGAGTAGGTTTTAGAAATGCTCAACCTATTCAAAATTTAGCATACCAAACCTCATTTATGTGGGATGGTGCAGCCTCGCATTTAGATTTACAACCAATTATTCCTCTAACAAGTGAGGTAGAAATGGGAGAAACGTTAAGTAACGTTATTTCAAAATTAGAAGCGGATTCCTATTATCAAGAGCAATTTGCAAGAGCATTCGAAGGTGGTGAGGTAAACACCGAGAACATGCTGAAGGCCTTATCTCAGTTTATGATTATGATGGTGTCTTCTAATTCTAAATATGATAAATATGTGAGAAATGAGGACAACATCACTTTTACTCAATTAGAATCTGATGGCCTGAATACGTTTCAGAATAAATGTGCCACATGCCATGCAACTGATTTATTTACGGACCAAAGTTTTAGAAATAATGGTTTGTCTATAAATCCGCAACTAAATGATTTAGGACGTTACGATATATTAGAGAACACCGAAGATTTATACAAATTTAAAGTGCCTAGCTTAAGAAATGTAGAAGTAACGTATCCATACATGCATGATGGTAGATTTGCTACGCTAGAAGTTGTTTTAGATTTTTACGATTCTGCGATGGTCGACAACGGAAATGTAGATGATGAATTATTGAGAGGAGATGGCAGCTATGGTATAACACTTAGTGATTACGAGAAAGAAAGTTTAATCGCTTTTTTACAAACTTTAACTGATTATGAATTTTTAGAAGATGAACGATTTGCCGAATTTTAATTTTAGATATGCAATACTTGGTTTGTTATTGCTTTGTAATACAATGATGTACGCTCATCATCCCAATACCATTTGTAATAACCATAATCCTGAAGCTTGGTTTTGTGATTTATGCGGTTGCTCAACAAGTAGTGGGAGTTTTGGGTATGGTACACTAAGCAATGCAAATTTTGTAGGTTTACGATACATTTATCAAAACTTTGAATCGAAAGCTGGTATTTTTAGTAATTCACCAATTAGTAAAGAAACCTTCAATACCGTACAATTATGGGCTCAAGTACCCATTAGTGATTCGTTTTATGTTACGGCGAATGTGCCATATCAAGATTTGACTAGAAATTTTGAAGGCGAACGAGAAAACCTAAATGGATTAGGAGATATTAGCGCTATTGGTTGGTATAAAATTATGTTTTATAAGAAAAAGACAACCGACAGCACAGCTATTGATTATAATCTCACAAAAGAACCTTCTGGTCACTCTATTCAATTTGGCATTGGTGTTAAGCTGCCTACAGGCAAATTTGAAGAACGACTGGCAGATAATGTAAATCCAGGATTTCAAGTTGGTACAGGCAGTGTAGATGGTGTTTTCTCTGTTGGTTATAACTACGGAAGTGATAGAATAGGTGTAAATACATTATTCAGTTATTACCTAAAAGGTGAGAATAAAAATAATTACCAGTTTGGTAATCAATTCAGTTATTCAACTAACGTTTATACTGTTTTCTCAGGAGAAAAAATGAATGTTATGCCTTTTATAGGCTTGTCTGGTGATGTGTATAATTCAATAAAGCAGTACGACGAAACCTTGCAAGATACAGATGGTAGTATTCTAAATGCTTCGTTGGGTTCAGAGTTAGCAATAGATAAATTTATCTTTGGTGCTAATTATACCTTACCACTAAGTCAGAGTTTGTTTGGAGATAATGTAAAATCGAAACAACGATTTTCCGTTTACGTCAACTTTGCACTATAAGTAATGACGTTTTAATAGAATAAACCTCGTAATATGTATTTCTTATTACGAGGTTTTTTATTGATAGATTATTTAGCCTTAGGACTAATAATTTCTACATTCTGAAAAGCAATTGCACCACGAATAACACCAGAAATGACATCATGTAATGCATTAATTATTTGCATTTTTAGTTCACTTTTATGATAAATGATACTCACTTCTCTTGCAGGTGAAGGTTCTGTAAAATGCCTTAAATTAGAATTCATTTTTTCTTTTACATCTAATGTGTGCAGATAAGGCAATAATGTCATTCCCATACCTTCATCAGATAATTTTATTAAAGTTTCTATACTACCACTTTCTAATTGAAAGTTTTCATCCACTTGATTTTTAAATACCTTACAAAGATTAATAACACCATCTCTAAAACAGTGACCATCCTCTAAGAGCAGCATATCTTCAATATCTAAGTCTCTTACTTCAATTGTTTTCATATCCCTTAACCTGTGATTATTTGGAATGTAAGCAACAAATGGTTCGTAATATAAAACACGTTCTTTAATATTATCACTTTCTAAAGGTGTTGCGGCAATGGCAGCATCTAAATGTCCGTCACTAAGACGCGCTAAAATTTCTTCAGTGGTTAATTCTTCAATTTTTAATTTAACTTTAGGAAATTTCTTTATAAAATTCTTCAAGAACATTGGCAATAAGGTAGGCATCACTGTTGGTATAATACCTAATCTAAACTCGCCTCCAATAAACCCTTTTTGTTGATCTACAATATCTTGTATTCTATCAGCTTCATTTACAATATTTCTTGCTTGAAAAACTATTTTACGTCCAACATCTGTCAATTCAATAGGTTTTTTTCCTCTATCAAAAATTATAATGTCTAATTCATCTTCAAGCTTCTGAATTTGAGTACTTAGTGTAGGTTGAGTCACAAAACAATGTTCAGCTGCTTTTGTGAAGTTCTTATGTTCTGCAATGGCTAATGCATATTTAAGTTGTGTAATGGTCATAACTATTAATTTTGGCTATAAAAGTATTAAAAGTATTCATAAAAACTATACTATTTGTTGCTTATTTCAACCGTAAATTTGTGTAAACAAAAGAAATATATCATGACACTAAATAGCATAGGTTTAGATACCAAAAAAACAGAAAAATTAGCTGAAGAATTAAATCAGTTATTAGCAAATTTTCAATTGTATTATCAAAATTTGAGAGGTATTCATTGGAATATTAAAGGACGAGGGTTTTTTGATCTTCATGTTAAATTTGAAGAATTATACACAGATACCAACGTTAAGGTAGATGAAATCGCAGAGCGTATTTTAACTTTGGGAGCAACACCTTTACATACGTTTGACGATTATACAAAAGCAGCAAAAGTTCCTGTAGGAAAAAATATTTCTAAGGATGAAAAAGCAGTGCAGCTCATAGTAGACTCTTTAAGTCAGTTGTTAGAAATGGAGCGATCTATTTTAGAAATGGCAGGCGATGCTAATGATGAAGGAACAAACTCAATGATGAGCGATTTTATTACCGAACAAGAAAAAACAGTTTGGATGATGAAAGCGTGGTTAGGTGAAACTGTATAGAAATATACAATTAGAATTAAAAATCCCTTCAAATTTATGTTTGAAGGGATTTTTTTTGATATTATTTTAATTAATTACAAGATCTGCTTAGTTCCATTACGTCTCCATTGGTTAGTAGCAGAGAAATTGAGCAAGGTAAATCGCAATCTACAACCATCCATTGACCTGTTGCTTGTTGCAAGTCTGGGCCAGAAAAACTCAATGACAACATATTACCAGAAATAGGATTTTCTACTGCAGACCATGTGCCTGAAAACGTATTTCCATCAGATGTCCATTGTAAAGAGCCGTCAGCATTAAATGAAATTTCATAACCATTCAAATCTTGAGAACCATTAATATTACTTACTGTCCAACCTGAATTTTCTACTAGAGCAGTTGTGATTGCACTTGGTAAACATAATGGATTTCCAGA
Organism: Winogradskyella sp. 4-2091; assembly: GCF_045765065.1. Classification (NCBI taxonomy): domain Bacteria; kingdom Pseudomonadati; phylum Bacteroidota; class Flavobacteriia; order Flavobacteriales; family Flavobacteriaceae; genus Winogradskyella; species Winogradskyella sp. 4-2091. The sequence continues at coordinate 219,211 of NZ_JBJKOD010000005.1, read as the reverse complement.
ATTACAGGCCACAAAATCAGCTTCCGTATAACCATCACAAAGTGCTAAACAAGCATTGTTATATGAAATTGTTAGAATATTACCACTTGTATCGATTACTTCTACACATACAGGATCTACATTTGCAGGACAAGGACATCCAAAACAATTTGTTATAATATTTTCTAATTCTTCAGAACTTGTCACATCTACTATATTTCCGTTTTCTAAAGTAACTGAAATAGGATATATAAAATCAAAATCATAAACGTCATAAAGCGCAGTGTTCAATTCTGCTTCAGAGTTAACTTCAACTGTGGTATTGCCATCAATAATTATTGAAACCGGGAAATTTAAGCTAAAACACTGATTATTTGTGCTATTGTAGTCTTCTTCACAGTTTTCAACAAAATCATCTGAAGTAAAGCCATCACAAGCAGCAAAACATTCATTAGAATAAGTTACAATAAAAGTATCTCCATTAGGATTCGTGATTTCTACGCAAACAGGATCGTAAACTTCAAAACATTCACAAGGACCAGTTGTGTTAAAATCGCATGATTCAATTAATGATGTAAATTCACTTTCATTAGTTATTGTTGCAATCTCTATGCTATTGGTAGACTCATTATAAATTTCAACATTAAAAGGAAATGCAATACCGTTTATAAATAAATTATCATTAGAATTTAGCATTATATCTATTAAGCCATCTAAATCTGAAATTGAAACGGTAGTTCCATTATTATAGGCTAAGGTTAAAGGGTAGACAAAATCGAAACAAAAATCTAAGACAATATTTCCAGCCGGATTATTAAATTGAGAAACGTTGCCGTTATCATCAAATTGTGCTCGTAATTGATCTAGTGTAGTGGTAATTGACTCACTTTCTTCAGTGGTTTGTTGTTCCTCGATTACAGGTTCATTGTTGGTACAAGCTGTGAATACAAAAAGTATCATCGCAAGACTCAAAATAGTAAGTTTAAACGTTTTCATTGGTGTTAGAATTAAAAAGTTAAAATAAATTATCGAGGTCAATCAACCGTAAGACAACTCAAATTTTAAAAACCCTACTTTTTTCTAAAACTATTTTTTTTATAGTTTTGACACAGAATTAATTGTTTGCAATGTCTAAAAATAACTGTAATATTTGTCTTTCTAAAACCTTTGAGTTAATATACAATACGTATGCTAAATCCATTAGGCGATTTTTATTTTTTAAAACACAAGATGCAGACAAGGCAGAAGATATATTACAAGAAACCTTTGTGAAATTATGGAGCAATTGTAGTAATGTTAATTATGACAAGGTAAAAAGTTACCTTTTCAGTACTGCACATAATATGTTTTTAAATGACATAAAACATCAAAAAGTAAAAGACAATTACACAAAGCAATTTAATAAAATAGATAACAATGAGTCTCCTGAGTTTATACTGTTAGAAAAAGAGTTTATGGAGAAATTAGAAGCAACCATAGCAGCTCTACCAGATAAACAACGCGAAGTTTTTTTACTAAATAGAATTGAAAAGAAAAAATATAAAGACATAGCAGAGCAACTTAATATTTCGGTAAAGGCTGTTGAGAAAAGAATGCATCTTGCTTTAGTTGTAATGCGCGAAAAAATAGGAAATGTTTAATTTTTAATAATAGAAGTAGGGTTTTAGTTTTTAGAGTTGTCTTAGTTATAGAATATCATGGAAAAAGAAAATACAAATAAAGATGTTTATTTAGCAAAATGGTTAGCTGGTGATTTATCAGACAATCAGCTAAAAGAATTAGTTAGTAGTGTTGATTTTGATGCCTTTTCTAAAATTAGAAAAGGTATTGAAGTCTATGAGCAACTAGTAGCACCAACTGAAGCTTCTTTTTCTAAAATTCAACAACGTATAAATGCTAACTCACCTAAAGTAAAACCATTATATAAATATTGGTCAATTGCTGCAGCTGCATCTGTTATATTGTTTTTTGGTTTATTCTTCTTATTAGACAGTGGTAATGTGTCTATAGAAACAGGATTTGGCGAGCAAAAAACGATAGCATTATTAGATGGCTCTGAAGTGATTATTAACTCCAGATCAAAAGTATCTTACAATAAGGAAAGTTGGGCAGAACAAAGAATTGTCAACCTAGAAGGCGAAGCGTATTTTAAGGTAGAAAAAGGAAACACGTTTACAGTAAAAACAATAAATGGTAATGTAACTGTTTTAGGAACACAATTTAATGTTATATCTGATGGATCTTATTTTGATGTCGTGTGTTACGAAGGTAAGGTTGCTGTTAAAATTGATGTGTCAGAGCATGTGTTATTGCCATCGCAAACTGTACAGAAATTAAATGGGCTTCCTGCTACATCTAATTTTGTTCAACATATAAAACCAACATGGATAGAAGGCGAGAGTACATTTAGAAGTGTACCAGTAAAATATGTCATTTCAGCTTTAGAAAAGCAATATAATATAACTTTCAATACAATAGAAATTGACGATTCTGTAGTGTTTACAGGCGGTTTTCCACACAATAATCTTAAAGTAGCATTACAAACTGTTTTTGAAACTCTAGACATAAAATATTCTGAAAAAGAAAACCGTAACATTAATCTTAGATATTAAATATGAGGTTAATCAATATCTTTGTTTTAATGTTACTCCCATTACTAGCCTTTTCTCAAGAAGAGGCTTTTTATATAGCTTGTAATAACGAAGATGTTGCGGAGACGTTTACTAGAATTGAAGACACTTATAATGTTTTGTTATCCTATAAAGACGATGATTTCATAGGGAAACGAATAACAATTACCAGAAAAAAGCGAACGCTTTTAGAAGTTTTAGATGCTTTAAAAGAACACGTCGGTTTTGATTATAAGATTATTAATGATCGCTATATAATTATCAATCAGGTGGCAGAAGAAGATTTAAAATTTAATGCCCTAGATAAAGTATTAATTCGGAGTTATTTAACGCGAGGCATAGAAAAACGCAGTGATGGCTCATATATTATTAAACCTATAAAATTAGGTATTTTACCAGGTCTTACTGAGCCAGATGTTTTGGAAAGTATTCAATTATTACCAGGTGTTTTAAGTCCTAATGAAACCGCAACAAGCTTTTTTGTTCGTGGAGGTGCTTCCGACCAAAATAGACTTATTTGGGATGGCATTACCATTTATCACAGAGGTCATTTTTTTGGAATGATTTCGCCATTAAACCCAAATGTAACCTCTAATATAAAATTTATAAATAAAGGCAGTCATGCACGTTATGGCGAACGATTATCTAGCGTTATTGATATTACGTCTCTTTCTGAAATTCCAAAAAAGTTAAAAGCCGAAATTGGTTTTAATGGTATTGCTGGTGATGTTTTGATAGATATTCCTGTGGTTAAAGAGAAAATGAATATACAAGCGTCATTTAGGCGCAATTATACAAACGTTTATGAGACGTTTACATTCCGTCAATTAACAGACAAAGTTTTTGATGGTACTAAAATTGAAGATTCTAACAACGGAATTAATATGTTTTCCTTTTTAGATTATAACTTAAAACTGAACTATAAACCAAATAGAACTAATGCCTTTTATGCCAGTCTTATTTCAATTGAAAATGAACTTGATTACAGGTTTAATGATGCTGAAAATAATACCACATACAGTGATAAATTAAAAACGAGTAACTATGGTTATAGTTTAGGCTGGACAATACACTGGAAGAAAAAATTATCGCAAACCACAACCGCTTTCTTTTCTGATTATCAGTTCAACTATAATTACATAACAAGAGAAGATAGTGAGCAAGTGTCAGATTTTGATAAACGAAATATTATTTTCGATTCTGGTATCGCTTCAGAATTGAACTTAGACTTATCTCGTAAAAGTGCGATTTCTATAGGTTTTCAATATACTTTAAAGGATGTTGCTTTTGCTTTTTTAAATACCACAAATGTAGCCTTTATACTAGATGAAGAAAAAAGTGTTATCGAATCTCATAGTTTATATGGTAGCTACGCGTATAAAAACCCAAAACTTTTTGATGTCACTGTTGGTTTACGTTCTAGCTATTTTAAGCAATTAGATGCGGTAAGGTTAGAACCAAGATTACAGTTGGTAAAACCCATTTTTAAACATCTGAAATTACAAGCAACAGCCGAAATTAAAAACCAGATTATAAGCGAAATTGATGAAACGATTTTAAGTGATTTGTCATTAGAGAATAGACTTTGGCGATTAGCAGATGGCGATGAATTTCCAATAATTAATAGCAAACATATCTCTGCAGGATTAGTTTATAATAAAAGTGATTTCAGCATTGATGTAGATGCTTATTTTAAGAAACTTAAAAACATAACTGCGTTGTCTTTAGGATTTTTAAATCCAGAAAATAGTAATTTTAATATTGGTAAACAACGTGTTTTTGGTGTTGATATGTTTGCTAAAAAGCGCCTTAATAATTTTAATACTTGGTTGAGTTATTCTTATAATAGATCTCTAAGTAATTTTGAAAATCTAAACGATAGTCGAGATTTTAAGTCCAAATCTAATGTCACACACGCAGTCTCAACAGCTTTGAGTTATAATTTAAATAAGTTTCAATTGGCTTTAGGTTGGAAATGGCAAACTGGTAAACCATATACCAAATCAGAAGAAAGTGATGATGATTTAGTATTTAATGATGGTATTAATACAGGTGAATTGCCAAATTATCATCGTTTAGATTTTTCTTCAACGTATAGTTTTAAATTTTCAGAATACAATAATTTAAGAGGAAAAGTAGGTTTGTCAATTAGGAATGTTTACAATCACAAGAACCTTATTAGTAGAGAATACAGAGGGAATAATAGTTTAGATGATTCTATTGAACGTATTGACAAATATGCATTGGGTATCACGCCAAATTTAATGTTTAGATTGTATTGGTAGTAAGATTTAAAAAAAGCCATTAATTGCTTAATGACTTTTCCTTAAATTTTGATTGAATGATGTTGTGATTGTTAGAATCTAATATTTAACTCTAAATCTTTGTCTGCAACTTTAAATTTTGCGTCATCATAATTTGGTGGCCCAAAAGACATAGAGTTATTAGAAACGCCGTAAGATTCTAAAGGCATTCCATTATCTCTAAAATCCATTTTATCATTACTATTAGCATCATGAAATGCAATAATAGCATAATCTCCAGCTTCAACATTTTCAAAAGTAACTGAAATTTTTCCGTCTTTTATTTCAGATTCTGCGGTCATTAAACCTTTACCTTTCATAAATGTGTCAGCCGTATGTAACGATAATTTTACGGTTCCTTTATCACTTGTAACGTTATCTATGGTTACTGTGATAGTAGAACTGTTATCTTGAGCAAAACTGAATAATGTAGTTAATACTAGTGCGAATGTTAAAAGTAAATTTTTCATAATAAAATTGATTTGATGGTTAATGTGCAACTGTTCTTTTTCGTTGATGGTTCAAATGTCTAAAAAACATCTCAGTTTCTAAATTTCAAGTTACTGAATTGTATTTTTAATGGGATGAGATGTCATTTATTTTAAATCAAAACAATTTCAACCAACAAATGTTCTACAACAATCCTCTTGCCTTAATCTCTAAATACTTATTGATAGTATTAATTGTTAAATGTTCTGGTGCAGTTAAAATAGATTGAATACCATGTTTTTGAAGCTCGTTGACAATGAGTTTCTTCTCGTACATAAACTTTTCAGCAATGGTTTTCTGAAAAATATCAAACGTATTATCAGCTTCAACTTTAGTTAATTTTTGTAATTCGGTGTTCTCAAAAAAGATAACTACTAAGAGATGATTCTTCGCTATTGCTTTTAAATAAGGCAACTGTCGATGTAGTGCGTCTAAAGTTTCAAAATTAGTGTAGAGTAGAAGCAGACCACGTTGCGTAAGGCTTCGTTTTACATCAATATATAATCTTGAAAAGTCAGATTCTGAAAAATCTGTGTTTACGTTATATAAAGTTTCTAAAATTTTATTCATCTGCGATGGTCGTCTTTCCGCAGCTACTTTATTCTCAACCTTGCGCGAAAAAGTAAACATACCGGCTTTGTCTTGCTTTTTTAATGCCACATTACTAATAACTAATGTGGCGTTAATTGCATAATCCAATAAACTTAATCCATCAAACGGCATTTTCATAGCGCGACCTTTATCTATAACCGAATAAATAGGTTGTGAACGTTCGTCTTGAAACTGATTAACCATGAGTTGGTTGCGCTTAGCTGTCGCTTTCCAGTTAATATTTCTAATATCATCACCATTAACATAATCCTTAATTTGCTCAAACTCCATGGTGTGGCCAATTCTGCGAATTTTCTTCAAGCCGTATTCAAACAGTTTATTAGAAAACGCTAAGAGCATATATTTTCGCAATTGTAAAAACGATGGATAGTTAGGCACCATAGCATCTTTTGCAAACTGAAAACGTCGTGTTACTAAACTAATTGGCGAATTAACGTAAACGTTGAGATTGCCAAAGTAATATTCGCCACGTTCTAATGGTCTTAAAGTGTAGGTTATTTTCTTTTTATTGTGTTTACTGAGTTGTGTGTTAATTTCGAAATCGCGCTTTTGATACTGAAAAGGCATTTCGTCAATTAATTGTAAATCTGCTTTAAAATTATAGTCATTCTGAATGGTTAATTCTATAGGATTATCATCACCATTACTTAATTTTTCGGGCAGAATTCTAGACGCTGAAATCCCTTTCTGCTTGAATAACAAGATTAAATCAATAATGACTAAGCCTATAGCAATAAAAAATAGAAAAGTTACAACACTTAATAAACCAGGATATATATAAGCAAGGATGAAAAGTGCTACCATAATCATGGCAACAACAAAAAACCGAAAGGTTAAATAAGTATGTTTAAAAAAGCGTTTCACTATCTCGGAATCTCTATGGTTTCAAGGATTTGATCTACAACTTTATCTACGGTAAATGCTTCCATTTCGCGTTCTGGTGTTAGTACCAATCTGTGTTTTAAAACCGCTTTAGTACAACGTTTTATGTCATCTGGTGTTACAAAATCTCTACCATTAATTGCGGCATTTGCTTTTGCTGCATTTAAAATTGCAATAGACGCTCTTGGTGAAGCACCTAAATAAAGGTTTGCATTTGTTCTGGTATTATTTACAATTGCAGCGATGTAATTTATGAGGTTATCTTCAACAACTATTTGCTTAATTAGGTTCTGATAATTCTTTATGGCTTCAGCAGACAATACGGCTTTTATTGAATCAAAATCCATTTTGTCTTGACGTGAATGATTATCTACCAAAATCTGAATTTCATCCTCTAAAGATGGGTAATTCACTTCAATTTTAAATAGAAAACGGTCTAGTTGCGCTTCTGGTAAACGGTAAGTTCCTTCTTGCTCAATTGGGTTTTGCGTTGCGAAAACTAAGAATGGCAATTCCATGTCATAACGCGTACCATCCATGGTAATTTGTCGTTCAGCCATGACTTCAAACAAAGCTGCTTGCGTTTTTGCAGGTGCTCTGTTAATTTCATCAATTAATACAATGTTAGAAAAAATTGGTCCCTTTTTATATTCAAATTCACTCGACTTTACATTAAAAATAGAGGTTCCGAGAATATCACTAGGCATTAAATCTGGTGTAAATTGAATTCTGCTAAAATCTACAGCCATCGTTTTGGCCAACATTTTAGCTGTAACTGTTTTTGCAACACCAGGAACACCTTCAATTAAAGAATGCCCATTAGTTAAAATAGAAATGATTAAAAGCTCAATCATTTCATTTTGACCAACTATGAATTTTGCGATTTCTCTTTTAATATCTTCAACACTGGTTTGAAGCGGTTGCAAATCTATTCGGCTTTGAAAACCTTCAGAAACTGGTGCTGTTGTTTCTTCTTTTACATCGTTAATAGCATTAGTATCGTTAACTGCGTTTTCTTCACTTGGTACGTTGTCATCTAAATGTTCTGATGATGGTGTATTTTGATCTTCCATAATAACTTATGTTCGTTTAAAATGTTCTATTTTTTTATTCAATTCTATGAGCTCTTGCTCTGTATGCTGTTTTTTCGATTTTAAAAAGACAAGGTAATCTACCAATGCTTTTGTGTCTTCTTTTGAGTTGCTAGATTTTGCGGCCAATTTATCAATAAAACCAGAGTTAAATTGATTGGTTTCTAAGTAGTAATTGGTTCTTACAAAATCTAAAAAGTATTGAATTTTCTTTTCTATAATATTCGTAAAATCGCCATGTTGGTAATACAATTCGCCAATAGTTCTTGTAAAATCTACAGTTGCATTATCTAGTTTTTTAATCACAGGAATGATGCGTTGTGTGCGTTTTCCTCTAAAAACAACAAAAAGTATTAGTCCAAACATGCTAATATAAAATGCCCATTTTAAAGCCGTATTATTTAAAATATAACGCAACGGACTTGTAATTACCTTTCGACCAGATTTATAGTTGTTATCCCAAATAATTTGCTGTTTTGGTAAGTAAGATAAAACGGTTGCGGCATAATCTTCCTTATCGTTTAAAAGGTGATAATTGGTAAAAGCAAATGGATTAGTGTGTAAAATAAATTGACCATTATTTTCTCCGTAATCAACTTTTACGAAGTTTGGATGCGTTTCTCCAATATCGTCTTCGTTTTGCGTTGTCAATGTCCCTAAGACTGTAGTTTTTAATGTATCTATAGATTCAAAAAAACTATTTTCAATAACATCTTTGAATCTTCTGTTATTAGCTTGTAAACTTGGGCTTGTAAATTTATTATCGCCTTCTTTCTTATAAATATTGGTGTACTGACGCTGTACACTAACATTTAACGTATCTAATACATTACCATAGAAATAGATGCTACTTATAAAAACGGTATTACCATCTTCTACAAATTTTAATAAGGTTTTAGATTCTTCTCTTCCAAAATTGATGTGGTTATTGATAAAGATTAAAGACTTAGGTTGGGAGAATTCTTCGGTTTTTAGATATTCATAAATCGTATTTTTTGAAACCAGAACGTCATCTTCAGAAAATGTGTCTAATTCATTAAAAATCACATAACAACCTAATGGAATTTTATCTGCAGCCGAAAATGAATCTTGCCAATTTAATGCTTTTGGTTTGGTAATTTCTGCAATCATCATAAAAACAATCACAGCGCCAATGATATATAGCGCAATTTTAGAACGCTTATCCATGTTTTGTTGTTTTTATAAGTTGATTAAAATCGGCTTTGTTTTTATTATAACTAACCTCGTCAATAGGAAATTCTCCATACCAAACATAATCGTATATATAAGATACACGTTTAAATAATGATTTGAGTTGATTATCCTTTATTTCATTTAAATAATCGGTGTTTGTTTTCTCGTAATGCCATTCTATCACTTTTTTATTGCCTAGAGATTTTAATGATTTTAAGTACAGGTAACGTGTTGCAAGTCTATAATTATTGTTTTTTAATGCCTTTGAAATGAGCAGGTCAAAATCTATTTGTTCAATATTTTCTTCCACATAACTAAATCCATCTATGGCTGCAGTTTCTGTTTTAAATACGGAACGCACTGGGTTTTCTAGCAAGAATTTTATGAGAAGATACAATACAATGATGCCTAATAATCCGTAAACTATATATTCTAAGGTTTGATAATCGATAAAGTCAATATCAAATCCGAAGACATCACCTAACCAGTTGAAAAATTTTCTTAAAACACGTTGCATTAAATTAATACCACCTGTATCATTTATGGCATAGTTAAAATCATCACCAGTGTAATTTTCTTTGAAATTCTCCTTAAAATAGGTCACATCTATATTTGAAGAATCCTTTTTAACAACAGCGTCTTGAGCCCACAATAAAGTAGAACCAAAAGCGGATATTATAAATGTGCTAATATGTCTAAATTGATGTTTATTCATTAACACCAATTTGATCGATTTTCTTTTGAAGAAATAGGTTGTATTTTACTTCGTTAAGATTGTAGTATAAAACACCATAAGACAACTGTGATAAGGCTTGCGTATATATAAATGATAATAGAAATGCAGCAAAACCTAAAGTGAACACTAAAGTTGCAAATGTGCTTGTCATTAAATCTACATTGCTTTCTACTGTGAAATAGACGTATATACCAATTATAACACTAGGAATTGAGATGATAAGCATAGTAATCATAGTATTAAGAATACCAATTACCAAACCGTATAAAACAATACGCCAAAAATTAGACATGGTAAAACTAAATCCTTCAGATAATGCTTCACCAACACCTTTTCCTGTAGAAAATATAGACATAAATGTTAAGCCAAAAACGGCAGAAAGCGTAAAGTTTAAGCCATATTGAGCTAACATTCCAAGAAGTGGAATAAATGCTAATACCATAGAAATAATAAAATAGGCAAGGACAATGAGTCCTCCTATTAAAATAAAAACTATGATGGTTCCAATACTGTTTATTATACTTTTCCAGATGCGACTAGATTCTACTACACCATCGTTTTTAACGTAATCTGCTACGTAGGCACTAGAAAAACTATAATTAATTAAAGAGGTTATAAAAATGATTAAAAATAGAATAACTGCACCAGCAATTAAATAACTATCAGTGGCCACATTTGATCCCATACCAAATCTAAAATCTTGACTAGCCAATCCCATAAAGCCAGTCACTAATAAATAAGAGCTAATTAGTGTAAGTATGATGCTAATGGCATTATATCTTAAATAAAGATTAGTGTATGATTTAAAATTATGTTTTAGAAATAAAAAGTAAGTATTAATAATATCACCAAACGTACTTCTTGTTCTTAGTTCAATATATTTTTCGTTCACATTATTTGGGATTTGGGATTAAAATTAACAGATTTTATTCTACTAGCTTTGTTCAGCGCAATTGGATAAATTATATAATAATAAACGATTAAGAATAAAGATGAAAATATAATACCATAGGCAATATACCAAGGCATTTGTTCTCCATAGCGCGTTATAAAACCTTCAATAAAACCAGCGATGATAAAAAATGGAATGGTGCTAACTACTATTTTTAAGCCGTCTTTAGCACCTTTCATAAAAGCGACACGTCTGGCATAAGTTTTAGGAAATAAAAAACTATTGCCCATAACTAAACCAGCGCAGCCGGCAATTACAATTACAGAAATCTCTATAGTTCCGTGTAACCAAACAGTAGATGTTTTTTCTAAAATACCATGGTTGTAAAAAAAGGTAATAAATGCACCAAGCATAATTCCATTACTAAATAAAACATAAACAGTACCAACACTAAAAATGGCGCCACAGGCAAATGCTATTATGGCAACTCTAATATTGTTTATGGTAATACCCAAAAACGATCCTATATTACTTCCGCTTTTATAAACAGCCATTGGTTCGCCTTTTTCAATATTTTCTAAAGTCATATTTACGTAACCATCACCTAATATGAGTCTAATAAATGAATCGTCATTTAAGGTAGAAACAGCACCAATAGTAACGGCTGCCATAAAAATTAGAAACGTATATAATAACGTTTTATGATATTGATAAAAGAATAAAGGAAACTCATCGCGCCAAAACGCAATGATCTTATTTTTAGATTCTTTCTTGGTAATATATATTTTTTGATGCGCTTGTGAGGCTAATGAGTTTAAATACAATAAGGTCTTACTCCCAGGATAGTACGTCTGAGCATAAGACAAATCATTAGTAAGTTGAATATAGTAAGAAGCTAAGTCATCCGGATTTATTTTTGCATTATTTTCTAATGCGTTTTCAAAACCAATCCATTTTTCCTTATTTTGCTTCACGAAAGACGCTTCGCGCATAAATCATTTTTAATTAGAAACGAATATACATTTCCATGAGCAAATTAGCAATTAACACGGCACAAAATGTTAACTTAGATTATAAGTTAATTGGTTTAGGAGAACGTGTAGTCGCTTTCTTAATAGATGGCATCATTTTAATTACTTATATGACCATTATTGAGAATTTAATCTCAGTATCCGAAATCTTTGATGCAGATAGTTGGACAAGACGTGGTTTTCTTGGCTTATTTACTTTGCCAGCTTTATTTTATTCGGTGCTTTGCAATATATTTTTTGGAGGACAAACGGTCGGTAAAATGATTCTTAAAATTAAAGTGGTAAGTGTAGATGGTTCACCAACACAATGGTATAATTTTTTTGTTCGTTGGATGCTTAGAATTGTAGATTTGTGGATTTTTTCGCCATCTATAGGTGTATTAAGTATTCTATTATCAGATAAAAAGCAGCGTGTTGGCGATGCGGCCGCAGGTACTGTGGTTATTAGCGTAAAGAAAAAACACAGAATTACAAGCACAATTCTTGAAGATGTTAATGACGACTACGAGCCTGTTTTTAGTAATGTAACGCAGTTAACCGATAAGGATGTTAGAATAATTAAAGATGCGTTTACAATCTCTAAAAAGAATAATGATTTTAAAACGCTAACTATTTTAAAGAATAAGATTTGTGATACGCTTCAGATAGAATCTAAGTTGTATGATGTTCAGTTTATAGATACAATTTTAAAAGATTACAATTATTACACTCAAAATATGTAGTTAGACAATCACTTTTTCTATTTGTGAATTAGAGTTGAGTAAATATAATTCATTGCTAACAATGATAGAATAGTCTTAGTTAAATTTATAATTCATGTTTTTTCAAACCATAGACATTTTAGGAACCATAGCTTTTGCAATTTCGGGCGTTTTAATTGCTATGAATAAACGTATGGATCCGTTTGGTGTATTAATTATAGCATTTGTTACTGCAGCAGGAGGAGGCACGTTACGTGATGTAATGATTGGTATTGAGCCTGTCTCTTGGATGAAGAACATGACCTTTGTATATGTAATATTTGGCTCAGTTGTTTTTGCAGTGATCTTTAGAAAACAGATAGGCTATCTGCGTAAATCACTATTTTTATTTGATACTATTGGTATTGCACTTTATACTGTTGTTGGTATAGAAACAGGGCTCATTGCTGGTTTGCACCCTATAATATGTATAGCGCTAGGAACTATGACAGCTTGTTTTGGAGGTGTGCTTAGAGATATATTATGTAATGAAATCCCAGTGGTTTTTAGAAAAGAAATATATGCTACGGCTTGTATTTTGGGAGGATTAACCTATTTTATTTTAAGACGTGTTTTAGGGGATGAAAATTACTCTTTTATCATTGCAGGTTTGGTGGTCATTATTGTGAGATTAATTGCAGTAAAATTTAAAATAAGTTTACCAAGTTTATACAGAAAAGAGTAACGTATTATTCCTTTTCCAATTCTAATAATTTAGCTTTAGAATAGGATTTTTCATTTAGAGATACTGACTTTTTGAAATTCTCAATCGCTTTTTCTTTATTACCAATAGCCATGTATAAATCACCTATTGAATCGTAAACATTAAAACTATCTGGATAGTTTTTAATATTTAATTTAAAGATTTCTTCAGATTTTTTAAAGGCATTATTTTCCAATAATTGGTAGCCTAAGTTATTCACGTATTCCTCATCTGGTTTCATTTCTAGTCCAAAGCCTTCAGATAATGATTTGTAATATTCTTCGACTTTAGCAACGAGATCAATTTCAGGATTTAAGTAATCTGAACGATGAAGTTTAAATCTATGAAACTTAAAAATAAAACGTAATGCATCGTATTCTGTAATTAGTGGCACAGAACCATGATCATCATCTTCATAATATTTGCTTTTAAAAGTCAGGTTCTTTTCTGAATCCTTATTTAAAAACGTATTAAGTTTTAGAATAGCACGTATATGTCTAGTGGAAGTGGTTGTATCCTTTTTTACGAGAATAGTATCCATGTCTTTTTGCATTGTATTTGCAATGCCTAAAAAAAGCGTTTTGCTCTGGTAATTAGAATCAAATGGAGATGTTTTAATTTTATGAAGTAAGTTTTCATTGTTATACCACATGGAAGGATCAATAGCGACATAAGCATTGAACAATTCAGGTTGATGTAGTAAAGTATTCATTACGGTTAATCCGCCTAATGAATGCCCAATAATAGTTCGGTAATCAATGGTTGGATAATTTGAATCTATATAAGGTATTAATTCGTTTTTAATGAAAGACATAAAGTTTTCTCCACCTCCAGAATTTGGGCGTTCTCCTTTTGTAGGCGTTAGGTCTCTCATTCTATTGGTGTTTGAGATACCAACAATAATCATTCTAGGCAAAACGGTGTTTCCATTGACAGAGCTTAGTTGTTTAATCATACCAACCAAAGAATAAAAATGTGCATCACCATCTAAAAGATATACAACAGGATAAGATTTTTCTTTATAATTAGGATGTGTAAGGTCTTCTGGCACATGAACCAAGATTCTTCTTTGTTCATTTAAAATTTTAGATTCTATTATATCAATTTTACCAATGACAATATCATTTTTGCTTTGTCCATTTATATGAGAAGTAGAAAAGCAAAGAATAAAGATGATAATTAAATATTTCATTGGTTTTTATTAATTCCTTTAAACTCCAAATTGGGTTAAATGATGATCTAAATGTTTGTAAAACATATTGTTCCATTCTGTAACTGATAATTTCCCAAAGGAATGACTTTCTTTCTGGTCATAATGATTACTCCCTAAAGCTTGAACTTTAGTAATATAGCCTGTTAATCGTTCTTTCTCTGTATTAAACTCTTTTTCACTAGTGATAATAAATTCAGGAGCTGTACGGCTATTTTTCTTATATGGCTTTTCACTAACCACAACTTTTTTGATAAAGGTTTTTAGTACCCATTTCATCAGGCCTTTTGGTTTTGGGTGCTTGTCTTCAAAGTCTAACTCGTAAGTCACAGAACAGTGTGCTAACATTTGATCTACAGACATCTTTCCCCAATTGGGTTGAGTTTCTGGGCTAAGTTTATTTATTCGTTCAATTACTTCGTCTGTAACGGATTTGTCAAAAATATTCTTCATAATTGTGTTTGGTTTTCAGTGAGTTAAAATTAAAAAATATATCGAATACTATAGCTTAAAATTGGAATTTAAAAGGATGAGTTAATTAAAAATTAGAATAAAGAATCATTGTTAATTATTGAATCTAAACTATTTGAAGATATGTGTTTTTCGTTTGTTCCAAAGTATATTTCAGATTCATGATAGAACAATAATGCCCAATTAAGAGATTCATCTATTTGAAAAAAAAATTATTTTTAAAACAGACAGTATTTATTTTGTTTGGTCGTTATTTCCACTTAATGCCACAACCCATACTTGGTTTTTGGTTAGTGTCTACACTGTGATTATTTATTAAAGCTTCTATTGCGTTTCTAATGCCTTTTCCTGTTACAGGAATTCCGTTTCCTGGTCTTGAGTCGTCTAACTGACCTGTGTAAACGAGCTTTAAATCGTTATCAAACAAGAAGAAATCTGGAGTACAAGCGGCATCATAGGCTTTAGCGACAGCTTGAGTTTCATCATATAAATATGGAAAGATAAAATCGTTGTCTATGGCATTTTTTTGCATTAATTCCGGTCTGTCTTGCGGATAGTTTACAATATCATTACTAGAAATTGCGATACAGTTTACACCTTTAGAAATGTAGTCTTTAGCTAATTGAGCAAGTTCTCCGTTGATATGAATGACAAATGGGCAATGATTGCATATAAAAAACACCAAAGTTCCGTTAAGTCCTTTTAATTCATTTAATGATTTTTTGGAATTATCAACCGTATCTATAAGGGTAAAATCTGGTGCTTTTGTGCCAAGTGGTAACATATTGGATTCTGTACGAGCCATTTTTTTTATCAGTTATATTTATTAATTTTAAAGAATGGAAAAGATAATAACTTATGAAGACTTTACAAAGGTAGATTTGCGTATTGGCACAATTGTAGAAATCAAAGATTTCCCTGAAGCACATAGGCCTGCTTACCAATTGAGTATAGATTTTGGTGCATTAGGTGTAAAAAAATCTTCAGCACAGATTACATCACTTTACACAAAGGAAGACTTACTAAATAGGCAAGTTGTTGCGGTCGTTAATTTCCCTAAAAAGCAGATTGCAAAGTTTATGAGCGAATGTTTAGTGGTTGGAGCAGTGAAGGAAAATGATGTGTTTTTATTACATCCTGAAAATAAGGTTAAAAATGGAGCAGTCGTTTCTTAGTGATTACAAATTAATTTGAATGAAATATAGAAAGCTTAAAAACAAAAAAAACCTTAACTAAAGGAGCTAAGGTTTAATACTATTTATAAAGATTGTCTTCTAGATATCGTCAAAACTAATATCTGTAAAACTATCTGTATTTGTGTCTGCTGGAGTTTTAGCTTCTTGTGCTACAAAATCATCTTCACGTTTAAAGTCTTTTTGGTGACGTTCGCTAATGACTTCCTGACCTTTTTCGTTTATAATATAATCCGTCATTTCGGCTAAGATATCTCTAAACTCATTAAAATCTTCTTTGTATAAGTAGATTTTGTGCTTTTTATAATGGAATGAACCATCATCATTTGTGAACTTTTTACTTTCAGTAATTGTTAAATAATAATCACCAGCTTTTGTAGCTCTTACATCAAAGAAATAGGTTCTTCTTCCAGCACGTAATACTTTAGAATAAATTTCTTCTTTGTCCATCATTTCATAACCACTCATAACTCAATATTTTTTATAATTTCAATCCAAAAATCTAAAAAAAAAGTAACCTAAGCAACAAATAATTACATTTCTTTTTCTGAGCGTTGTTTGGTGTATATTTCTTTGTAGTATCCATTAGAACTGATAAGGCTTTCATGGTTACCAGACTCAATAATTTTTCCATCATCTAATACAATTATGTGATCAGCGTTTTTAGCTGAAGATACACGATGACTCACAATAATTGTAGTTTTATCCTTTGTGAGCTTTTTAAGATTTTTGAGAATCTTTTCTTCGGTTTCAGTGTCTACAGCAGATAGGCAATCATCAAACAAAAGTATATCTGGTTTCTTTATAATTGCTCTTGCAATAGATACACGTTGCTTTTGTCCTCCAGAAAGCGTTATTCCGCGTTCGCCCAAAATAGTATCATAACCTTTAGTAAAGCCAATAATGTTTTTATGGACTTTGGCGTTTTTGGCTGCTTCTATAACTTCAACATCGGTAGCATCTTCTTTACCAAATTTAATATTGTTTTTTATTGTATCTGAAAATAAAAAGGCATCTTGTGGCACATAACCAATATGCTCTCTTAAACTAAACACGTTTAATTCTGAAATAAGTGTATCATCTACCAGAATAGATCCTTTATCAATATCATATAATCGACCTATTAAGTCTAGAATTGTAGATTTTCCTGAACCTGTTTTTCCTAAAATGGCTAAGGTATTACCAGATTTTAAAGTAAAACTAACATCTTTTAAAGCCTGTATATTGGTGTCTGGATATGTAAATGACACATTTTTAAATTCAATATCGCCCTTTATCGGTGTGAGTGCTTCAGTATTGTTCTTAATTTCTGGTTCTGTTTTTAAAAACTCATTGATGCGTTCTTGAGATGCTTCCGCTTGTTGCACTAAAGATGTTACCCAACCTACAGTTGCAACTGGCCAAGTTAACATATTCACGTATATAATAAATTCAGCAATGGTTCCTATGTTTTCAATTTCCCCATTCATATATTTCATTCCACCAATGTAAATCACAATTAGATTACTAATACCAATAAGTAAAATCATCATTGGGAAGAACAATGCTTGCACTTTCGTTAAATTTATTTGTTTCTCACGGTTTTCAATAGACAGTTTCTCAAATTCATTATTCGTAGGGTTTTCTATGCCATAAGACTTTATAACAGATACACCACTAAATGTTTCTTGAGAATAGGTAGAAAGTGTAGAAAGTGATTGTTGTACAATAGTGCTTCGCTTATTTATTAATCGACTCAATTTATATATCGCAATAGATAGAATTGGTAGAGGTAGTAAGGTATATAACGTTAACGAAGGCGATCGGTCTACCATGTAGATTATTGCAACAGCAAATAAAGTAATGGTATTAATAGTGTACATTAATGCAGGACCTACATACATTCTTACTTTACCAACATCTTCACTGATTCTATTCATTAAATCACCAGTTCTATTAGACTTGTAAAAGTTTAGGGAAAGGATTTGGTAATGCTTATAGATTTCGTTTTTAAGGTCATATTCTATATAACGAGATACATTAATTATGGTCTGGCGCATTAAAAATGTAAAAATACCAGCCATAATTGCTGCGCCAACAATGTATAAAACGTTTGTTAAAATTTCGGTTTTAAAAACCTCTTGCGTAAGTTTTCCGTCTAAACGATCAGAAACAATATTGATGGAGGCTCCAACCAAACGAGGTGTAAAAAGCGCGAAAATCTTTGAAACTATGGTTATTATGACACCAATTATTAAGCGCGATCTGTATTTGTAAAAGTATTTATTGAGGTGTTTTAGTGCTTTCATGTTGTATTTAGTAGGTCAAAAGTATTACGATAATCGTATTTATTAGTTAATATTTTGCTAATCCTCTATTAATAATTTATTTTTGCACGCTGTTTTTAGAATATCTTGAAACACCCTTAAATCTAAATATCAAAATGACATCAGAAATTATAAATTCGAAAGATTTAAAGAAAATGGATCCTGTTTTTGGACAACATTCTTTTGACGATCATGAGCAAATTGTTTTTTGCAATGACAAAGATACTGGTTTAAAAGCTATAATCGGAATTCATAATACAGTTTTAGGTCCTGCTTTAGGTGGAACTAGAATGTGGAATTATGCCAACGAATGGGAAGCTCTCAATGATGTATTGCGTTTGTCGCGTGGTATGACGTTTAAGTCTGCAATAACGGGTTTAAATCTAGGTGGAGGTAAAGCCGTAATTATTGGTGATGCCAAAACTCAGAAAACTCCAGAATTAATGAGACGTTTTGGTGAGTTTGTTCATTCTTTAAGCGGACGTTATATTACAGCAGAAGATGTTGGGATGGCTACGGAAGATATGGATACGGTTAGAGAAGTAACACCATACGTAACAGGAATATCAGAAAGTAAAGGTGGTGCAGGTAATCCATCTCCAATTACTGCTTATGGTGTTTTTATGGGAATGAAAGCGGCTGCCAAATTTCAATTTGGATCAGATGTTTTAGAAGACAAGAAAATTATTGTTCAAGGCATAGGGAATGTAGGTGAAGGGCTTGTAGAGCATTTAATGAATGAAGGCGCAAACGTAATCATTGATGATATCAGCATGGAGCGTTTAGAGGAGGTTAGAGATAGATATGGTGTGTCTATATACAACGGAAACGATATTTACAGTGAAGATATGGATATCTACGCACCTTGTGCATTAGGAGCTACCATTAATGATGATACCATTTATAAGTTAAAAGCCAAAATAGTAGCAGGTGCTGCAAATAACCAATTGGCAGAAGAAAAGAAGCATGGCTTAATTTTAAAAGAAAGAGGTATTGTTTATGCGCCAGATTTTTTAATCAATGCTGGTGGAATTATTAATGTATATGCTGAATTAGAGAATTACGGTAGACAGGAAATAATGCGTAAAACGGAGAATATTTACAATACCACATTAGAGATATTAGATAATGCTAAAATTAATGACATTACTACTCATAATGCCGCATTTAATATTGCCAAAGACAGAATTGAAACAAGAAAGCAAGAAAATTCAAAATAGTCTTATTTTAATTCTGAAATAAAAATTAATTAATAGTACTTTTGCAAGGTGAATCTTAATAGGTTCACCTTTTTTAACAACCAAAATCAAGTAAGTTCTTACACATGCTAAACCGAAGACATATAAGAATAAAAGTTATGCAATCTATGTATGCTTTTAAAGGCACTGAAAGTGATAATTTATTAAAGGAACAAAAGTTTTTGCTTCACAGTTTAGATAGCATGTATGATTTATACCTTGCGCAATTAGCTTTATTTACTGAGTTACATAAAAAGAGTAAAGATTATAACGAAAAAATTAAAAATAAACTCGTTAAGACAGAAGCTGACAAGAACTTAAATTACAAGTTTCAAGAAAACCAATTATTACATCTTATAAGTAGTAACACTATGTTACAAGAAGCAATTGCTAATAGTAAACTCAATTATTGGCATTTGGATTTTGAATATGTAGACATTCTATTTAAAGAAATTTTAAAGAGTGAATTATATAGAGATTACTGTATTGATGAAGACAGTAGTTTTAAAAAAGACAAACACTTTGTTATTGATATTTTCACAGATATTATAGCACCCAATGAAAAACTTTTTGATTTTTTTGAAGATAAAAAGTTGACTTGGGTAGATGATATGCCAGTTGTAAATACTGCAATTCTTAGAATTTTGAGAAAGTTAAAGCTTACTTCACCAGAAACAGCTTTGTTACCAGACTTGTATAAAGATGACGAGGATTTAGAATTTGCAAAGGAATTATTTCAAAAAACATTTTTAAATAATACCAAATTTGCAGAAGAAATCTCTACCAAAACAACGAATTGGGATAGTGAGCGTTTAGCTAGTATTGACGGTTTATTACTGAAAATGGCTATTTGCGAGTTTCAGAAGTTCCCATCTATACCAACTAAAGTAACCATAAATGAATATTTAGAAATTGCTAAGGAGTATTCTACCCCAAAAAGTAGTTTGTTTATCAATGGTATTTTGGATAAAATCGTGAAGGAATATCAAGCAGATAACATTCATCTTAAATCAGGAAGAGGCTTAATGTAGTCTTTACAATGAATAATAGGGTTGGCTAATTGATGAGAATCTGATAAAAAAATTAAATAATTAAGCAATTTTTGAAGATTTCTAGGTTAAAATCACTTTTAAAGTAAGTTATTACGTACAAAATATTGTTAAGTAATACCTAAAAATTTTAATTGATTAAATTATTCATTAACTTCGCGTGCTTAAAATAAATTTTAATTTAAAAAATAAAATAATGAAAAAAGTAATCTTAGGACTTAGTGCATTATGTATGGTCGCTTTTACATCTTGTAAAGAAGATGCAGCAAGTAAAATTAAAACTGAAAATATTGCTGTTGCAGCAGAAAGAGATGCTAATGCAGGAGATTTTCCGGTAATATCATTAGATAAAAAGGAACATGACTTTGGTTCTATTGAAAACGGAACACCAGTTGAAACAACTTTTAAGTACACTAATACAGGTAATTCATTATTAGTTGTAAGTAATATAAAAAGTACATGTGGATGTACAGTACCATCTAACTGGACAAAAGAAGTTGCGCCAGGAGAAACAGGTGAGTTTGCTGTAAAATTCAACGGAAAAGGTAATGGTAAAGTATCTAAGTCAATTACAATGACTACCAATACAGAAAGTGGTAAAGAGATTGTAAAGATTTCTGCATCTGTACAAGCAGATCCAAATGCACCAGCTAAAGCAGCTACACCAGCTCAAAAAGCAGGTAAGGCAACTATTAACCCTTTGTCTACTGATGCATCTGCCGCTCCAAGAAAGTCGTCTACGCAGCCAGGTCACGAAGGTCATAACCACGATTAATAATTATTACTGATAATAACTAAATGGAATCATTAGGATCATTTTTACCAATCATAGGCATTTTTGCTGTCATGTATTTTTTTATGATAGCACCACAAATGAAACGTTCTAAACAAGAAAAAAAGTTCGCAGCTGAATTAAAAAGAGGCGATCGCGTCATAACAAAAAGTGGGATGCACGGAAAAGTTGTAGAGCTTAATGATAAAGATAACAGTTGTGTTATTGAAACATTAGCAGGAAAGATTAAATTTGATCGTTCTGCAATTTCTATGGAAATGAGTAATAAATTAAATGCACCAGCTTCTAAGAAGTAAGAGCGCATAACATATAATATATAAAAAAGACTGTTCGTTTAGAACAGTCTTTTTTTTTATAAAAACGTATTTCTGTAGTCTAACTCTTTTTATACTTATCATTCAATCCAGACCCATTAACAATCATAGGTATAATTTTCTCTAGACGTCTAAGCTTTGTTGCCTCGCGTTTAGCTTCAATTATATAGTTACAATATTCACGTTGATGCGAGAGCGAAAAAGCTTTGAATGCTCTTTCTAATCTAGGATCTTTATTAAAAGTTACTTTTAATTCTTCCGGAAGCACAATGGGTTTAATTTGGCGTTGTGGTTTCAGTTCTTTTCCCATTCTTTGGTTTTCTATAGCTTCTTTAATATAAGCCAAAACAGCCATCTCATTAATGTCTTCTCTTTTATTAAACCGCATTTGCCGCATTGCTTTCGTTTTTTCTTCTTGGGCATTATAAAGTAATTGATGTTTATCATTTAAGAACACACCTTGATGAAACCAAATGCAAAAATGATGTTTAAATGCTCCAATCCCTAAGACGTTCTTTCCGTTTAAACAGTAGGTTGGCATGCTCCATTTTACGGTTTCCTCTAATGGTGTTTTAATAATGATATTTCTAAGAATATTAATTTCTTCTGAGAACTGCGAATTCACTTCTATGTATTCTTCTACTGAGCTTACTTTTTTCATTTTATAAAATACTAGAAATTAATGTTTAACAACTTTTTTGGTTACTGTCGTTTCAGATGTTGTGACTTCAACAATGTAGTTGCCCGCAGGATAATCCTCAATATTTATCACTACAGTATTAGAATTGTCGTTATTCCTTATCGAATTAATTTCTTTACCAGCTAAATCATAAATTACTACTTTTTTTAAGGTATTACTCTCAACAAATATCTTAGAAGTTGCAGGATTAGGGTAAACAAAAATATCTGGCACATCTTCTGAAGAAATTTGACTTACAGATAATAGTGTACCATCTGTTGCCATACGTTGAAACCAAATATTTAGTTCGCCATCTCTGGTATCTCCCCAAGTTGCATATAAAATATCATTTTGGGTTTTAATAGACATAAAATCATTTCCGGCATATTCTAAATCTGTATTATGTATTGCAGATTGATTTGTGATTTGAAAATTAGAAGAGAATTCTGTTGCCGTGCTACTTCTATAAGCAGCCCAAATTTCTGTTGGGTTTTGAAAAGTGCCATCAGTTCCGTTTCTTCGATCTCTCCAACTGATTATTATATCGCCATCAGAGTCAAAATCTGCCCAAACTAAATCTTGCATTCGGTCATTACCAATAGGATCGTCATTTATTCTCGTAGGAGTAGACCAAGTGCTACCAGCATCGGTAGTTTCTATCATAAATACATCTAAATCGCCATTTTCTGCACTGAGATATATGTAAACCAGATGATTTTCATTTGATGGATTACAAAGTAAAAGACTAGCCTTTTTCGCATAAGTAAAGCTAGCATTATTGGTTGGTGTGCTATGCGTTATAACAGTATTATATGAAAAATTTGTACCAGCATCAATCGATGAAGCTAAAAACACTTGTGCATAGGCACTTTGTGATAAAACATAAGATGGATATGCACCATAAAAAGTACCTGTAGAACTAATAGTGGGTGAACATAAAGGTAAAGGATTGATACTGCCAGCTAACCAATTAGCTGAATCGATATAGGTAGTTGTAAAACTATTGCCAGAGTCATTGGAAACAGATAAATAAGGATTATAACTTGGGTTATCTCTATTCAAATTCATGCTAGTAACATAAATATGTCCTTGATTTACACTTGATGATTTATCAATAACCATCCAAGGCCTATCAATTGGCCATTTTGTACCATCGTAGTTACTATTTATAACTTCTAAAGGTGCATTCCAAGTTAAGCCACCATCTGTTGATTTACAGATATAAACACCACCAGTTACAGGCGCTTCTGTTCCGGTAAAATCAATATAACAAAGATAGACATCGCCATTATGGTCAAAATCTATAGATGGATCTGCAGATGTATAACCGCTAATGGTATGAGGTAATTCTGAAACAGCGCTCCAAGTTTCTCCACCATCGAAACTAGTCTTTGTTTTTATTTTAAATTGGTTAGATAAATTTACCCAACCCATCCAAGCTACAACGATATGTTGAGTATCTGATGGATCAATAGATAGGTAAGGTTCGCCATCAAAAACAGTTCCACTAGACAAGTTTTGATTTTGACTATACAAACCTATACTCAATAAAATAAGTAAGCTAAATAATGCTTTATTAAGTTTTGATGAGCTAATTATCATAATGTTAAAATTATTATCAGTTTAAAATACCTACCAGATTTGTTAAGTGCTACCGTGTAAGTTTACATGAATTAACTGCGTAAAATCTTTTCCATTTTTCTACCTCTAGCTAATTCTTCTACAAGTTTATCTAAGTATCTTGCCTCACGCGTTAATTGAGTTTCAATATCTTCTATTCTATAGCCGCAAATTACGCCTTTGATAAGGTGTGCATTAGGATTAAGTTTTGCGTTTTCAAAAAAAGTTTTAAACGTTACTTTGGTATTTATAAGTTTTGTTAGATGTGCTTCATCATAACCTGTTAACCATTCGATTACTTGATGCAATTCTGCAACAGTTCTCCCTTTTTTTTCAATTTTAGTGACATAATGAGGATAAACGCCTGCAAATGTTAATTTGGCAACGCGAGCGTCGTGAGCTGGTGTTGTGGTACTCATGTATTAATTTTTAGAAGAATGAAATATTATTTTTAAAATTAAGCACAAAAAAATAAGCAGCAAACTAAAACTATTTTTAATTCACTGCTTATTAAGAATATATACTTATGCTGTAGTTACTTTTTCACAGCTGTTAGTTCTGCAATTTTCACGATAACTTCTACTGCTTTTTGAATACTTTCTACTGGTACATACTCATAACGACCATGAAAATTATGGCCTCCTGCAAAAATATTAGGACAAGGTAAACCCATATAAGAAAGCTGAGAACCATCCGTTCCACCTCTAATAGCTTTTATTAATGGTGTAACACCAACCGCTTTCATGGCTTCTTCCGCAATATCTACTATATGCATTACAGGTTCTACTTTTTCTTTCATGTTGAAGTATTGATCTTTTACTTCTATTTTAAAAACTTCACTTTCATATTTAGTGTTTAAGTCTTCAACAATCTTAACCATTAAAGCTTTTCTTGCTTCAAATTTATCCTTATCATGATCACGAATTATATATTGAAGTATTGTTTCTTCAACTTCCCCTTCCATATTATGTAAATGGAAAAAACCTTCATAACCTTCAGTATGTTCAGGAGTTTCTAGTCGTGGTAAAATATTAATAAACTCAGTGGCATAATACATAGAGTTTATCATTTTGCCTTTTGCATAACCAGGATGTACAATCTTTCCTTTTACAGTGATTTTTGCACCTGCGGCATTAAAATTTTCATATTCTAACTCACCAACTTGGCTACCATCCATAGTATAAGCCCATTCAGCACCAAATTTTTCAACATCAAATTTATGAGCGCCTCGTCCTATTTCTTCATCTGGAGTAAAACCAACTTTAATCGTTCCGTGTTTAATTTCAGGATGATTAATAAGGTATTCCATCGCAGTTACAATTTCGGTAATTCCGGCTTTGTCATCTGCGCCCAAAAGGGTAGTGCCATCTGTTGTAATCAACGTCTGACCTTTGTACATCAATAGATCTTCAAAATAATCTGGAGATAAAACGATGTCTTGTTCAGCATTAAGAATGATGTCTTTACCGTCATAATTTTCAACAATTTGAGGCTTAATATTTGCACCTGTAAAATCTGGAGACGTATCAAAATGTGAAATAAAACCTATTGTAGGTACCTCATGGTCTACATTACTAGGCAAAGTAGCCATAATGTAAGCATTATCGTCTATAGTGACATCACTTAGACCAATAGCTTTTAGTTCTGCAACTAATTTATTAGCCAAATCCCATTGTTTTTCTGTACTTGGTGTTGTTTCAGAATTAGGATCAGACTCTGTATCTATTGTAATGTAACTAATAAAGCGATCTATAATATGCTGCATATTTTAATTTTATTAAAGTTTAAAAGTAATTACTGGTAATTTACTATGATTAACAACATCCTCAGAAATACTTCCACCAAAGAAATGGCTTAAACCTTTTCTTCCGTGAGTAATCATTGAAACTGCATCGGCTTGCTCTCTTCTTGCAAAACTTAAAACACCGTCTTCTACGTTGTGATCAGATATAATACCAATGTTTACCTCATTGGCATTTAATTTTGCTAATTCTAAAAAGTTAGCAATCTTATCATCTACTTCATCAGAACTTAAAAATCCTAAAGTAGGTGCATTAATATACAGTAATGTAGTTTTCTTTCCTAATTTTCCTAATAATTCTATAGCATGTTTAGCAGCAGCAATACTGTTTTCAGAGAAATCACATCCTAATACAATATGATTAAAGTCTACTGTTTTTAATTGAGATTTTACAACTAAAACAGGAGTTTCGCTATAGCGAACAACTTTCTCAGTGTTAGAACCTGTAAAAATACCATCGTGATCACTATGACCTCGAGAACCCATTATAATAAGATCTGCACGCTCTTCAGAGGCAACTTCAGCAACTTCTTTTAAAACTTTATGGTATTTTACTAAAGGTGTAACATTTACATCTTCTAAATAGGGTTTATCTAAAAACTCTTCAAATTTTTTGTTAGCAACCATAAGCATAAATGCATTTTCTTCGCCACGTTTATCGCTACTTGCAGATATAATTGACTCAGACATTTCTAACATATGCATTACAATCAATTCTGATTGATGTTGTTTTGCTAATGAAGCTGCTGTTTCTAGAGCATACTCAGAATACTCAGAGAAATCTACTGGGACTATAATTTTTTTCATGATTATTTTATTTTGATTCGTTGGTCAAAGTTAATCAAATAAGAAAGTACAAATAATGATAATGGACAGTTTATGATAAAATTAATACTTCGGTAATACGGAAGAGATGTGTATTTTTGCATTGCAAAATCCGAGCTATGTACAAAGCATTAATTAGACCTATTTTATTCCGTTTTGATCCTGAAAAAATCCATTATTTTACATTTTCATTAATTCGGAATTTATCTAAGTTACCCGGAATTAAAAGCTTGTTTAAAGCCATGTATGTCGTTGAAGACAAACGATTAGAACGAGAAGTTTTTGGATTAAAATTTAAAAACCCAGTAGGATTAGCAGCAGGTTTCGATAAGAATGCCGTGTTATATAATGAATTAGCTAATTTTGGTTTTGGTTTTATTGAAATAGGAACCGTAACACCTAAAGCCCAAGAAGGAAATCCTAAGCAACGTCTTTTTAGACTTAAAGAAGATAAAGGCATTATTAACCGAATGGGTTTTAATAATGAAGGATTAGAAGCGGCAATTTCTCAACTTAAAAAGAACAAAGGGAAAGTAATTATTGGTGGGAATATTGGTAAAAATACACAAACACGTCCAGAAGATTACACTAAAGATTATCTAGAATGTTTTAATGCATTACATCCATATGTAGATTATTTTGTGCTTAATGTAAGTTGTCCAAATGTTGGAAGCCATGCAAAACTGAATGATAAAGATTACTTATTAGAACTCATTTCTTCTGTACAAAATGCGAATTCAAACTTCGCAAAACAAAAACCAATAGTATTAAAAATTGCACCAGATTTAAACAACGTACAACTAGATGAAATTATAGAAATTATTGCCGAAACAAATCTCGATGGTGTCATTGCAAGTAACACCTCTATTGACAGAACAGGTTTGAAAACAACAGATACAAGACTTGAAGACATAGGAAATGGAGGTTTAAGCGGACAACCAATAAAGGCAAAATCTACAAAAGTTATTAAATATTTATCGGATAAGAGTAACAAAGCATTTCCTATTATAGGAGTAGGAGGTATTCATTCTGCAGCTGATGCTTTAGAGAAATTTGAAGCTGGTGCTACGCTGGTACAAGTGTATACAGGTTTTATTTATGAAGGACCTAGTCTTATTAAAAAAATAAACAAGGCCCTGTTAAATTAGAATTGAAAAAGATATTCTTGTTAAAAGGCACTAATTGATTATATGTTATATTGTGCCTTAATTGACTCATTTTTTCGTTTGAATTACGACATCTTAATATCATTTGCACTAGCAACAATAGCGTTGGCAATTTCGCCAGGACCAGACAATATCTATGTTTTGGTACAAAGTATAAGTAATGGTAAATCTTACGGAATGGCTACAGTATGTGGCTTAATTACAGGTTGCTTAATTCATACCACGTTATTGGCATTTGGTGTTTCGGCAATAATAGCGGCAAATGAGAATTTGTTTTTTAGCATTAAATTATTAGGTGCTATTTATCTTTTATATCTCGCTTTTAAAGTTTTTAAATCTGATAGTCAGTTAAATTTAGAATCTAACGTAGCATCTAAAAAAAGTTTAAGAGGTTTGTTTGTTCAGGGTTTTTTTATGAATGTTCTAAATCCAAAAGTTACTATTTTCTTTTTAGCATTCTTTCCTGGGTTTCTATTTAGTGAATCGTTAAGTCATATTATTCAGTTTTACATTTTGGGAGGCATTTTTATGCTGGTTTCGTTTTTAGTATTTTCCTCAATTGCTTTGTTAGCAGGTCAAATTAAAAGTTATACGATGAATCATAATAATTCTGGATTAGTCTTAAAGTGGCTGCAGATAGTTGTATTTATTGGAATTGCGATTTTTATTTTAACTTAGTAGAATGCTGAAATTTAATTTTCTACCCAAATTTTCATTTATTATAATTACCGCTTTTATTCTTTTTACAATAATTGGAACACTCACTCATGAATTTGGACACATCGCAGTAGCAAAATATTTTGGTTACGATACTACATTAGACTATGGTAGTATGAATTATTATAGAAATGGGTACTTGGAAGATGAAAATTTAAAAGAGATTAATCGGTTTGTAGATAAGTATGATTATAATAATTACGATAATTGGCCAGATGATGTAAAGTTTAAAGTTGAAGAATTAAGCCAAATATTAGAAGAAAAATACCCTCCAATAAAAGAAGATCATACTATTTGGATAACTATTGGTGGACCAGCGCAAACACTTATAACAAGTTGTATAGGATTGCTCATTTTATTTGTGAGACGAAAAAAAGGGATAAAAGCTTTTCAATTAATTGATTGGCTTGCCGTTTTTACTGCATTATTTGCTTTACGTGAGGTGTTTAATTTTGTAAGTGCTTCTTACAGTTCATTACTTTATGATAAGTTGAATTTTCATGGTGATGAATTTAGAATTTCGAGATATTTTGGATATAATGAATGGCTAATACCAGTAATAACTTTAATAATAGGGCTTGTAATCTCGTGTTACGTGATTTTTAAGACTATTCCAACGAAATTTAGATTTACCTTTATTATTTCTGGATTAATAGGTGGAGTTTTAGGTTTTGCTATCTGGTTTGGGTTTTTAGGAGCTGCACTTTTCAATTCAAAAATTTGCTTTTAAACTATTATACTTAACCGTATATTTGAAACGATGAATAAAGCTGTTAAAATAATAGAATGTCCAAGAGATGCTATGCAAGGCATTAGGGATTTTATACCTACAGAAAAGAAGGTGCAATACATTCAATCGCTATTACGCGTAGGTTTTGATACTATTGATTTTGGAAGTTTTGTATCTCCAAAAGCCATTCCGCAAATGGTAGATACGGCAGAGGTTTTAGCACAATTAGATTTAAGTAAAACCGAAAGTAAACTATTAGCTATTATTGCTAATACTCGAGGAGCAACAGACGCTTCAAAACATTCTGAAATTGACTATTTAGGCTTTCCGTTTTCCATTTCTGAGAACTTTCAAATGCGTAACACGCACAAAACGATTGCACAATCAGTGGTTACATTATCTGAAATTTTAGAAATAGCCGATAAAAACAATAAACAAGTTGTGGTATATATTTCTATGGGATTTGGAAACCCGTATGGAGATCCATGGAATGTAGATATCGTAGGCGAGTGGACGGAACGTTTATCTAACATGGGTGTAAAAATTCTGTCATTGAGTGATACCATTGGTAGTTCTGATGCAGAGAATATTAACTATTTGTTTTCAAATTTAATTCCTCAATATTCTAATATAGAATTTGGAGCGCATTTGCATACAACACCAAGTTCTTGGTTTGAAAAAATTGATGCAGCCTACAAAGCAGGATGCCGTAGATTTGATGGCGCTATACAAGGTTATGGCGGTTGTCCAATGGCAAAAGATGACTTAACAGGTAATATGCCAACTGAAAAAATGTTGTCTTACTTCACACAGAAAAAAGCGCATAACTTAAATGCGATGTGTTTTGAAAGTTCGCATAATGAAGCGACTAAGATTTTTAGCGTATATCATTAAAGAGAAAGCCTTCACAAATAAATTGCAAAGGCTTTCAGTGTTAACAAGGGTTAGGGTTGTTAATTTAAAATCAACTTCCTTGAAACACTATGATTTCCTGATGTGAATTGTAAAACGTATACACCATTGACTAAAGATGATAAATCTAGAGCTGTGTTGTAAAAACCTGAGTTTGAATTTAAGTTCGTTTCAAATACTTTTTTTCCTGTCATAGAAAAAATTGAAACGTTATTTTTATTTGAAGATAAAGCATTAACATCATAGATTAAATTCACTTTCTTATCTGATGAAGGGTTTGGGTATATACCAAAAGAAACCGAATCATTAATATCCTCAATACTTAATGCATTGGTTACGTTTTCAAAATTTAAAGTGATATCTCCAGTACTACTTCCTCCAAACGCTGTAAAATAAAATCTATAAACTGTGTCATCAGCGTATTTTAAATAATAAGCTTGGTTAGAGTTAACATCGTATGTATAAGAAGCATTTAAAGTTTTCCAATCAGAGCCAATTGTATTGATGTCATCAGAATAAGTTAACGTTAGGTTAGATGGCATACCAGAGGCTTCATCATTTTGTGCAATAGAAACCTCATCACTATGTAAGGCTCCTGTTACAGGATAATATAAACTACCATCTCCATAATAATCTGTTGCATACTTAGTAAAAACAAAATCCCAATCGCTAATAGCTGGTTCAGCTACAACTTCAGCATCATTTTGTAAAGAGTAGTAGTTAAATTGATTATCTGGATTGTTTGTATTTGGTATATTTACAGTTTGATTTGCACTCCAGGTAGATGTATTAGCATCCCAAGTTGCATATTTAAAAGTATAACCTGCAGCATAATCTTCGTTGATAAACTTTCTGTAAGTTCCATCTGCATATTTTAAAACAAATACAATGGTTCCTTCCACACCATGCGTTATAGGATTGTATTCACCAAATCCATATGTTGCAGATCCTTTTTCAAAAGCACCATCGCTCCAAGTCGTTTCACTATTATAAAGTGGTGTCCAGTTAGCTTCATTGGCAACATCTATTGTAGAGTAATCAGCAGCTGTGTTTGCCGCTTCAAAAACTTCAATACCAATACCACTGTTAACACGCATTCCAAAACTATAAGCACTAGTTCTTAAAAATGCAATATCCCATGAGTCTCTTGGAAAAGTAGTTGCTGTTTCTGTACTTAATTTATAATACACTTGGTCAGCGTAAGTAGGTTGCATAGATAAGTTGACTACTGTTTCTTGAGCGAATGCTGCAGTGCTTATTAATATTAAAGCTAAAAATTGTAAAGTTGTTTTCATTGGTTTGTTATTTATAGTGATTTTAAAGTTTGAATTAATCGGTTAAAAAAGAGTAGCGAACTACTCTTTTTTAGTTGTGTTTTTATTGTAATAAGCTATATACAAATTTTGGATGACCACGTTCACCATCTTCACTATACATGGCTAAGAATTGTATTTTATAATAGTTGCCTGCTGTATCATTTACAATGTAGAAAACGGTATCTATTATGGCTGGTGAACTACTTGGTCCGCCACCAACTCTCCAAGAACTACCAATGTTTCTTTGGTCGTTATCAAAAGCAATAGATAAAGCATCCGTTAAACTAAAATCTTCATAAGTATAAGATTCTGTTTCTGTATCAATCTTATATGAAACCGCACCTCCTTTAGTGTTAGTCACAACGAAATCTGAATAACCATAAGAGCCATAATTTTCAATCTCATTTGTAAAAACGGTAAAGTTTAAGTCCCAATCTGATTTTTCTGGTTCAACACTTACTTCTGTTTCCGTGTTGAAACTAAAGAATATAAAATTGTATGAATTGTTTTTTGAAATTGTAATTTCTTGATGTACAGTATCATCCAGGTCTGCATATTGAAGCACGTAATCATTACCATTTCGTAGAACCCTAATTTTTTTCCAACCTCGAGCATCACCTGCAACGGCAACACTCCCTGTAGTTGCTTCTTCTGTTCCAACTTCATAACCTAAATTCACTAAATAAACTGGATTTTCGGCTTCAGTAGAAGAAATAGCTTCAATAGCAGTTTCTGTAATTTGACCAAATGGTGCATCAATAAATTCCATATTATCAGCATCAAAAGTTCCGATTGCAACTTGTGATTGTAATTCTTGTACTTCTGCAGTTGAAGAATTTATAGCATCGATATCTGTAGATGATAATTCTGCAGTCGCCATATAAATAGAACCGTTAATTGCGACTCTAAAATCTGATCCAGAATAAAAACCTAAATCCCAAGAATCTCTCTGTACGGCAGTTGAAGTATCAGTACTTAAATCAATATAAACTTGGTTTTCTTCATTAGAGCCTCCAACATCTGGAGTGACAGTTGCACCTTCAATAATAATATTTATTGGTCCTGATGTATCGTCATCGCTACTGCAGCTATTAAAAGCGATAATACCCAAGCATAGCGCTAGTTTTAAAAATGTATTTTTCATATTTGTTAGTGTTTAAAAATTTAAATTATATAATAGTTTTAGATAAAATGAACGTCCATAGCCCAATAAAAGAGCGTTGTTAGATGCGTTGTGTGTGCCTCCTGTAGAAGAATTACTAACATTAACATTGGTAACATCAAATAGGTTACGTGCACCAATTGTAACATCTAGTTTATGATCTATAAACGATTTTTTTACAGAGGCATCTACCCAACTATAGGCTTCAGTTTTTGCCAAAGTGAATGTAGAGTTACCATCTGTGTCTGTGCCAGAAGCATAATATTGTTCTTGTTCTCCATTGTATTTTAAAAGAAGTGTGAAGGCTGTTTTCAATGGTTGTACATAGTATGATGCACTAGTATTTAGCTGAAGATTGTATAGAAATTTGTCATTACTATTTTCTTCACTATTATTTATTCTAGAAATACCTTGAAGGGTTGCACCTAAATTGAAAGAGAAGTCTTCCATTTTCAATGTGTTTTCAAACGTAAAACCAATCAATTTATAGTTGTCGATATTTATATATTGGTATTGTAATGGTGTGGTATTTACAATAGCAAGGTCAATTTTATCGGAAACGTCTAGGTAGCTTACTTTTAAATTATTGACAAGTGAGATATTATTAAACCAACTTCTTTTCTTTAGATTTAAAAAGGCAGAATAACCATTTTCGGGTTTTAGGTTTTCATTGCCTTGCACATCATGGTTAGAATCTACAAAGTAGTAGTACAGTTCTTCAAAATTAGGAACTCTATAAGATGTCCCAATATTTCCACGAAGCTCAAAACCTTTGTTCATTAAATATCTTGCACTTAATGAGCCTAAAAACTTAGAATCAAAAAGCGAATTATATTCATATCTAAAGCCAGGACGTAGCGAGAAGTTTTTAGATAAGTTAAATTCAGACGTCGTAAAGAAAGCTAAATTGGTTTGAGTATTCGTTTTATCTTGTTGTGTGATACTTCCCGAAGCCTGTGTATCAAAACCTTCCATGTAGTGTGCTTCATAGCCTAATTGAAAATTAAATGCATCGCTTTTTATTAAATTACCAATTGTTCCTTTAGAGAATAAAACCTTACTAGATTGGTATGTTTCATCTGTTTCGCTGCTACGTTCTCTACTTAATATATAGTAGTTAAATTCATTTAAATCGCGCTCTTGTTGCTGATAAGATATTGAGGTATTATAGTTAGCACCAGAGTTTAGTCTACCATCGATATTAATATTGTTTACAAACCGATTGGTGGTAAATATTTTATCTGTTGCTGAAGGATTGCTTGTTTGGTTTTCAGTATCAATATTTGCTCTAACTGAAGAATCGTAAAAATTAATGATCTCGTTGAAGTATTCAAACTTATAAACGAGTCTAAAATTATTTCCTTTATAATTTATTAAGGCATTAGTGGTTAGTTGTTCTTTTGGTAGCCATTCATAACCTCTAAGACCGTCATTTTCATAGTAATTTTCGCCTTCTCTATTATTTAAAAATCCGGCGAAGCCATTTCGGTTGGCGCCAATTTTTGCCATCCATTTTTCATTTATATTGTGAGCAATACTTAAGGATTGTATATGTCTACCTTTATTAAACCAAGCATATTCATCGCTAACGGTTTCTTCCTGTAAATAAGCATTTATATGCCATGAATCATCAATAGATTTTTTAGTGATAATGTTAATTACGCCAGAAACAGCATTAGCACCGTATTCAACGCCCATTGCACCTTCAACGATCTCGATACGTTCTATATTATCGAGATTAATCTGAGTTAAATCGATATTGTTACCAAACCCATTATCGCTAACCATTGGTATATTATCAATTAAAATATTGAAGTATTGTGAGTCTAAACCAAAAAACGAAATCGTAGAACGTCCTGTCTGTGCGTTAGGAATAATATTAAGGTTAAGATTAAAATTTAATAGATCAGCTAAGTTGTTTGCAGCAACTTGTTCAATCTGTTTTCTATTTATTACAATAACATTATGTACCGATTTTTTAATTGAAGTAGGGTTAATTTGGCCAGTGACAACAACTTCATCTAATGATTCTGTTTTAGTACTATCAACAATAGTCGTTCTTTCTTGAGCGAAAGTGTACGAAAAGAAAAAAAGTAAAAAATAAATTGATGTTTTATTTTTATTTAGACTCATTCTATTTAAATTTGTCGCAAATATATAATCTTATTTTAATTCATTCCAAATAAGAATAAGATATTTTCAATTTTTTTAAAACACATTAATAAATTATTTAAAAATGAAGAGAGTAGTCGTTTTAACCTTTGTATTAGCATTTGCATTTAGCCTTAACGCGCAAAAAAAGAAAACACAAGATCAAGAAGCCATTAAAGACATGTGTGGTTGCTATGAAGTAACCTTTAATTTTGCTGAGACATTTTCTTATAGCGAAGATTCATTATATAGACCATCTAAAACTAAAGTAGATAAAGGATTAGAGTGGGCCCAATTGGTAACTGATGAGGACGATAAAATTTCTATCCAACATTTATTACAAGTTGGTAGACCAGATAGTCCAATGATCATAAAGCACTGGAGACAAGATTGGTTGTTTGAAAACAAAGAATTTTACATGTACAATGGCGATAACGAATGGGTTTTTGAAAACAAATCTAAAGAAGAGGTAAAAGGCCAGTGGACTCAAAAAGTATATCAAGTAGATGATAGTCCGCGTTACGAAGGGTCTTCAACTTGGGTGCACGTTGATGGCAAAAGCTATTGGGAAAACGAAACTACAGCACCTTTGCCAAGAAGAGAGTATACAAAACGTAGCGATTATAATGTTACATTGAGAGGTAATCGTCAAGAAATCACTAAATATGGTTGGTTACATGACCAAGATAATGCTAAAATAATAAGAGAAGATAGTAAAGAAGATATTATTTTAGCCAAAGAAAAAGGGTATAATACCTATGAGAAAGTAGATGATAGTAAATGCCAGGCAGCACAAGATTGGTGGAAAGAGCATCAAGAAAAATGGGCTTTGGTTAGAAGTAAATGGGATGAAGTGTACGCAAGAAATAAAGATTTGGAATTAGAAACCAAAGTAGACAATAAACCATTATATAAGCATTTGTTTAATGACGAGGTTGTTGAGCAAAAAGAAATTGAAACCACTATAGAATCGTTTGTAAAAAAATAATATGAAGCAATTAAAGACCTATTTAGCATTTTTAGTATTAGCTCTAAGTTTTCAGGCTTTTTCTCAAAGCAATGTTTTTTTAAACAGAGAATTTTGGGATTCTAAACCAAGTGTTGAAACCATAGAAGAAAGAATTAAGGATGGTAATAATCCATCAGAAGCAAATAGTAATAATTTTGATGGCGTTGTATATGCCATTTTACAAAATGCACCTTTTAAGTCTATTGTTTATTTAATGACACAAAAAGGAAATGATGTTAATAAACTAACCCACGATGGTAGAACTTACATCTTTTGGGCGGCTTATAAAGGTAATACAGAAATTGTAGCGTACTTATTAGAAAATGGTGCCAAAACTGATCTTACAGATGATAAAGGCAATACAATTATCAATTTTGCGGCAGGAGCAGGACAAGCAAATACTAAAGTCTATGATCTCATTTTAGAAAAGAATGTGGATCTCATAAAAAAGACAAACCCTAATGGAGCTAATGCCTTGTTATTAGGTGCACCGACCGATACAGATTTTAAATTAACAAGCTATTTTCAGTCTAAAGGATTAAGCATTAAAAGTTTAGATAACGATGGTAACGGCATCTTTAATTATGTTGCGAAGGCTGGCAATATAGAATTAATGAATTCACTTCTAGAGAAAGGACTTAAAGGCACAGACCAAGCCTTTTTATTTGCAGCGACTGGCACCCGTGGAAATTCTAATGGTATTGAGGTTTATAAATATCTTGAAAGTGTTGGTTTAAATCCTAATGTTACCAATAACGAAGGTGTAAACCCATTACACGTTTTAGCAGCAAGAAGTAAAGATGAGACAGTAATCAACCATTTATTGGAAAAAGGAATTGATGTTTTCGCTACAGACAATAAAGGTAATTCTG
The DNA here is from genome assembly GCF_045765065.1 of Winogradskyella sp. 4-2091. NCBI lineage: Bacteria > Pseudomonadati > Bacteroidota > Flavobacteriia > Flavobacteriales > Flavobacteriaceae > Winogradskyella > Winogradskyella sp. 4-2091. Next base: position 182,395 of record NZ_JBJKOD010000005.1, on the reverse strand, counting down.
CTTTTATGAATGCGGCTTCAAGAAATAATTTAGCTATTGTAAAGTTGTTATCTCAAAAGTTAAAATTGGTCGATTCGAAAAACAAAAAAGGCCAATCTGCTTTAACGTTAGCTGTTGGTAGCAATGTTGCTGATGTTGTCGAATTTTTACTTAATAATGATGCTGATGCCACAATAATTGATGAAAAAGGAAATGATCTAACCTATTACTTAATCAATTCTTATTCGAGCAGAAATAAAGAGCAATTTTCTAAAAAACTGGCCTTATTGAAAAGTAGAAATGTCAATTTGTCTAAAGTGCAAGAATCCGGAAATACTTGGTATCATCTAGCTGTTGAAAAAAATAGTTTAGAGTTATTAAAGTTGGCAACGGAAATGAAGCAAGATATCAATGCTAAAAATAAGGAAGGCAATACAGCATTGCATTTGGCGGCATTAAAAGCTAAAGATGATAAAATTCTTAAATTTTTAATAGAACAAAGAGCAGATAAAAAAGTGGTTACAGATTTCGAAGAATCTGCTTACGATTTAGCAAAAGAGAACGAATTACTTACGGAGAAAAAGATTTCAATTAAATTTTTAAAGTAATACAATATTGAATATGAAAAACATAAAATTAATAACCTTATTGTCAATTCTTGTTTTAGGATTAGTGTCATTTACAAATTTCGCAGCATCTAGCAAATACAAATGCATGATTCAAATGACTAATTACAATGGAGAAGGCGCATACATCGTTATTTCATTGCTAAATGCGGAAGGCGAATATGTGGAAACCTTAAATGTAAAAGGTGATGATGATGAGTGGTATAATACTGTAGAATCTTGGTGGCAGTTTTACGGCAAACGTAGACCAAATATTGATGCCATTACAGGAGCTACAATTAGTGGAGGAGAACGCGCCATTAGCGTTATAGAAATTGATGATGATAAACTAGATAAAGGGTACAAATTAAGATTTGAAACTGCAGTAGAAGATCAAGAATATTACGAAAGCGATGTAGAGTTAGAATTAACATCTGCACACGTAAAAAGTAAAGTAGAAGGTATAGGATTTATACGCTACATACGTATGATGCCACAATAAACTAGTGTAAAATGACCATTTCTATCTGGAGATTTAGTCATCTTATGTTGGCTTTGGTGTCTTCTCTTTTTATTGTTTTAGCATCAGTAACTGGTACAATTTTGGCTTTTGAGCCAATATCTAATCAGTTACAACCTTATAAGATTAATAGCAATATATCTTTAAGTACGACTATTAATAGTCTATCAGAACGCTATGACGAAATTATTACCATCGCAACAGATGAGAATGATTTTGTTGTAGCTTCTGTAATTACAAAAGAAGGTAATAGCGAAACATTTTACGTCAATCCAGAAACTGGAGAAAAGCTTGGTCAGCTGATTGAGAAAGCGCCTATTTTTAAATTCACAACCAATCTACATCGTTCTTTATTTTTAAAATCAACTGGTCGTTTTATCGTTGGTTTAGTGTCTTTCTTTTTAATTCTAATGGCCATAACAGGATTAGTTTTAATAGCCAAAAGGCAAGGCGGAGTAACACGCTTTTTTTCAAAGATTATAAATGAAAATTTTGAGCAATATTATCACGTTGTTTTAGGACGCTGGTTTTTAGTACCTGTAATTATTGTTGCGCTTACAGGTGTTTATTTGTCTTTAGAAAAATTTTCATTGTTACCCGAAACAAAAAATTCTCACACATATCCTGAAGCTGAATTGGGAGCGATTGAGCGAATTCCTGTTTCCGATTTTGAGCTTTTCAACTCCTTAGATATTTCAGAAATTAAAAACGTAGAATTCCCATTTTCAGAGGATGTTGAAGATTATTTCTTCATAAAATTAAAGGATAAGGAATTATTGGTTAATCAATTTAATGGAGATGTTGTTAGTGAGCAAGATTATCCTTTAGTGAAGCTATTATCAGATTGGAGTTTGTTTTTACATACAGGTCAAGGAAGTGTTTTGTGGTCTATAGTTTTAGCGTTGGTAAGTTTGGCGTTGCTATTCTTTATTTATTCTGGTTTTACCATGACTTCAAAACGTCGTAAATCGGCTGATAAAATTAAAAACAGATACACTATAGACGAAGCTGAACATATTATTCTAGTAGGTTCTGAAACAGGAAGCACCTTCAAATTCGCAAACCTCTTTTTTAAAGCGTTGTTAGCTGAAGGTAAAAAAGCTTTTATTACAGATTTAAATAATTACACAACGTTCAATACAGCCAAGCAATTAACAATTCTTACATCGACTTATGGCGAAGGCGAAGCACCAATTAATGCTAATAAATTTATAAAATTATTAGAAAGCACAAATCAAAATAAGGAAATTGATTACGCTGTTGTGGGCTTCGGATCATTGTTATATCCAGATTATTGCAAATATGCTGAAGCGGTAGATCACTTATTAAATAAACATATAAATTTCAATAGAAAACAGGAGCTTTTCAAAATTAATAATCAGTCATTTCAAGCTTTTAAAAATTGGGTTTCACAATGGAATTCAATCAATAATTGTCATCTAAAAATTCAACAACCCGTTGAAAAACTAAGTACAAAATATACAAGAGAATTTGAAGTTATAAAACGCACTGAATTAAATGTTGATGACACGTTTTTAATTGAACTAAAACCACTTAAAAAAATTAAGTTTCAGTCAGGCGATTTATTAGCGTTTCAACCGAATAAAGATGAAGCCGCCAGACAGTATTCTATAGCTAAAGTAGGTAATGATATTTTGCTAAGTATTAAAAAACATGATAAAGGTGTGTGTTCAACCTTTTTTAGCCAATTGAATCCGTCAGATATAATTACAGCCACTATTGAACCAAACCCAAATTTTCATTTACCAAAAGTAGCAAAAGATGTTATTCTCATTGCTAACGGAACAGGTATTGCACCATTCTTAGGCATGATTAAAGAAAACCAAAACCAGAAAAATATACATCTATTTTGGGGCGGACGAACTAAAGCGTCTTTAAACTTATATGCAGATCATTTAAATGAAAATAATCTAAAACAACTTCATGTTTCATATTCGCAAGAACAAGAGGAAAAGGTTTATGTTCAAGATATAATACATCAAAATAAAACACTTATTGCTAGACATCTAATAGTAGATGGAATAATAATGATTTGTGGTTCTGTTGCCATGCAGAATGGTGTTTTAGAGATGTTAAATGAGATTACTACCAATGAATTAAACAAACCATTAAGCACGTTTGAAAATAACGATCAGTTGCGAATGGATTGTTACTAAAATTAATAATTATGTGCCAAAATATAAAAGTACTTTCTAAAGTAAATGGTGGAGAGTTATTGTTTTGCAAAGACTGTAAACTCTATCATCTAGCATTTAATAATTTGTTTTTTGCTATAAACGAAGATGAATTAGAACGTCTTAAACATTACATGAATAACATAGATCCTGAATATTGGGAACAAAAGTATAATAGTTGTTCTGTGAGAAGAAAAATACCATTACCATCTACGCAAGAAAATTTGGTTATTATGTTTAGTAGGCAAGAGTTAACGGAAATAAAAACACTCTTAAATTATAAAATGTATAAAGAGAACAACTCTATTGAGTTTTTAAATGTTGATGATATAGATTATAATTTAATTCTTAATTAAATCGATAAAATTTTACGAATTCTGTAAAAGTCATTATTATTTTAATTTATTCTAAATAAGCTTTTGGTTTAATATATTTCTATATTAAATTTGCGACTTCAATATAATATTATTTTTATCAAATCTAAATAAAGGATAAAAGTCCATAAAATTAAATCTATGAATTTTAATTTCAACCAAAAAAACCAAATAAAAATGACTAAAAGATTTGCATTAAGTTTATTTGCTGTAGGTGCATTGTTTACGTCTTGTTCTAGTGATGATGACAATGGGACCTCAGGACCACAAGTAGAAGAACCAGCAACCTATCAATTTGAAAGAAATGGAACTACAACAGTAAGTTACGATGGTCAAACGACACGTATAGAAATGGCTGAAGAATTTGTGTCGTCTCTTACAGATACTAGTAAATCAGAAGCAGAATTAGATGGTATGTTTACGAATACTGGTAATTACTTTTCGACTTCAGATTTAAATGAGTCTACTAAAAATATTAGAAGTAAAACTGCAGCATCTACAGATTATTACTCTGCAAATACTACAGATGCTACAGCTATAAAAGCACAATTTGATACTTGGATAGAAAGTCAAGTAACCGAAGTTTTCCCTAATTGGAATACTGATGCTGTTTCTGGTACTGCCGGAAAAATTCAAGAAGCAGGTGGTGGTTCTACACGTTATGTAAATGCAAAAGGTGTAGAGTATAACCAAGTTGTTGCTAAAGGATTAATTGGTGGTTTAATGGCAGATCAAATCCTTAATAATTATTTAAGTCCTGCGGTTTTAGATGCTGGCAATAATGTAGAAGACAATGACAACGATGTTTTAGATGGCTCTAGTAATTACACATCAATGGAGCATAAATGGGACGAAGCTTTTGGTTATTTATATGGTACTGACGATGTTTTGGCTCCACAATTAGGAGCAGATAGTTTTTTAAATAAATACTTATCTCGTGTAGAAGGCGATGAAGATTTTGCTGGTATTGCTCAAGATATCTATGACGCCTTTAAATTAGGAAGAGCAGCAATCGTTGCTAAAAATTATACGGTTAGAGATCAGCAAGCTGATATTATCAAAGAAAAATTATCTATAGTTATTGGTGTTAGAGCTGTTCATTATTTACAAGCTGGAAAAAGTGGATTAGGATCTGATTATGCATCGTCATTCCATGATTTATCAGAAGGTTTAGGTTTTGTTTATAGTTTACAATTTACACGTCAGCCAGGAACTGATATTCCATATTTATCAAAAACTGAGGTTGATGCTTTTGTATCAGAATTATTAGAAGGTAACGGATTTTGGGATGTAACAACAGATACGTTAGATGATATATCTGAAGATATTGCAGACCGTTTTAGCTTTACTGTTGCAGAGACAGCAAGCTAAAAAGTTATAAAACTAAAATAATCAAAGCATAAGCATTCATTAGGTTGAACGCTTATGCTTATTTATCTTTGCACCCGGAAAAAGAAAAAATAAAGTGATGTTAAAAAAAATAATTCTTTTTGTAATAGTAGTTGTTGCTATTTCTTGTAGTTCATCAGATGATAATGGTGGCTCTAATAACAATGATGGTTTTGACAGAACAGCGCTACTAACCAATGTTGCTGATAATATTATTATACCTGCATTTCAAGATTTGCAAGCAAAACTCTTAGTTTTAGATATAGCTAAAGACAATTTTGTTAGCGATAAATCTAATGCCAATTTAGAGGCTTTAAGTGATGCTTGGTTAGAAGCATATAAAGTTTGGCAGCATGTACAAATATATAATTTAGGAGAAGCAGATAACTTTGGTGGAGGAGAAAGAGGTTTTGTAAGTTTCTTCAATATTTACCCAGTAACAGTAGCTGATATAGAAAATGGAGCAAACACTGGTAGCTATGATTTAAATACAGCTAACTATCATGATGCACAAGGTTTTCCTGCCTTAGATTTTTTAATTCATGGTGTTGCAACAGGAGATACATTACCAATAGATAAATTCACAACACATACCGATTTTAATGGTTTCACTACCTATTTGGAAGATGTTGTTGATCAGATGATAACTTTAAATGATGCTATTGTTAATAATTGGGAATCTAGTTTCAGAAATACGTTTATTGCTAATACAAATAGTGGATTAAATGGTTCATTTAATATGTTAGCAAATGATATAGTATATTCTTACGAGAAAGATTTTAGAGCTCAGAAAATAGGAATTCCAGCTGGTATCTTTTCAAATGGAGGTACACTTCCTGAAACCGTTGAAGGGTTTTATAAAAGAGATGTTTCAAAAGAATTAAGCTTAGAAGCATTAGCAGGAATTGAAAATCTGTTTAACGGTGTATCTTATAGTAGTTTAAGTTCAATTAGTGGTTCTTCTTTTAGTGCATATTTAGAGTTCTTAGATCGAGAAGATTTAGTCACTGAAATTAATAATCAATTTGCCGCAGCTAGAAATGCTATTGATGGTCTTAATGATGATTATTTCCAACAGATTAATGATAACAGTATACAAATGACTGCAGCTTATGATATTATACAGGCAGCAGTACCAAAACTAAAGGTTGATATGAAACAAGCTTTAAATTTTGTTATTGATTATGTAGATGGCGATGGCGATTAATTAATCTTGAAAAATAAACCAAAGAGGTTGTCTACAGGCAACCTCTTTTTGTATATAATATGCTTACGAAACTAAATTCATATTTAAACCAAACCGCTAGCGCAGCACCTTTAGCTGTTTTTAGAATAGGTTTTGGTACTATGATGTTAGCTAGCATCATTAGATTTTGGAGCTTGGGTTGGATAGAGAAATTGTACTTGCAACCAAAATTTCAGTTTTCTTATTATGGTTTTGAGTGGATAAAACCTATTGGAAACTACACTTATTTATTGTTTGCCTTATGTGGTTTAACTGCATTTTTTATCCTCATTGGCTTTAAATACAGAATTGCAATTATTACCTTTTTTCTGAGTTTTACGTATATAGAGTTAATGGATAAAACCACGTACCTTAACCATTATTATTTTATAAGTGTGCTCAGTTTTTTAATGTGTTTTTTACCTGCAAATGCCTACTTTTCTTTAGATGCCTTTTTCAATAAAACCCATTACAAGCAAATCCCAAAATGGACTATTGATGCCATCAAATTATTACTCGGAACGGTTTATATATATGCAGGGTTAGCAAAACTTAATAGCGATTGGTTGTTTAAAGCCATGCCGTTAAAAATTTGGTTACCATCTAAATACGATATTCCTATTATTGGCCAAACCCTAATGCACAAAAATTGGTTTCACTTTGCAATGAGCTGGTCTGGTATGTTATACGATTTAGCAATTCCGTTTTTATTACTATACAAGAAAACAAGAACATTGGCCTTTGTATTGGTCGTAGTATTTCATGTGTTTACAAGGATTTTATTTCCTATAGGCATGTTTCCTTATATAATGATTGTATCTACATTAATATTCTTTGATGCTAATGTTCATGAAAAAATTCTGAATGTATTTAGACATGTATTAAAACTTTTAAAGTTGAAATCGCATACGTTAAAAACTCAGGTGTATTCTTATTCAAATAGAAAAATTATCATTCCTTTATTAGCTTTATTTTTTGCAGTGCAACTTGTGTTTCCATGGCGATATGTATTGTATCCAAACGAGTTGTTTTGGACAGAAGAAGGCTATAGATTTTCTTGGCGCGTAATGCTCATGGAGAAAGCGGGTTATGCTAATTTTAAAATTGTAAATAGTGAAACAAAAGATTTCTTTTATGTAGATAATTTAGATTTTTTAACACCATTTCAAGAAAAACAGATGAGCTTTCAACCCGATTTCATTTTGGAATACGCCCATTATTTAGGAGACCATTTTAAAAGTCAAGGTCATAAAAACATTCAGGTCTTTGTAGATTGCCATGTGGCACTTAACGGAAGAATGAGTCAACCATATATCGATCCAAAAGTAGATTTATACCAAGAAAAGGAATCATTTAAACATAAAAGCTGGATATTGCCATTCAATTATGAAATTAAAGGTTTATAACACATTATTACTTGTATTAATTACGGTTTCTGCGGCTTTAGCTCAAGGAAAAGTTTCAGGAATTGTAACCTCTCAAGAATCCAACACAGCATTATCTAATGTTGAAATATTTGAAAAAGCTTCTGGCTTATTGGCTAAGACGAATGATAAAGGCTATTTTGAATTTACCACAACCAAAAAAATATTAACCTTAGTATTCTTTTCTTATGAATATCAAGTTGTAGAAATAATGATTGCGGTAAATGGAGATACAACCGTAAATCAATCTCTTGAATCTTTGGGAGAACAATTAACTGAAGTAGAAATTACAGCAAGAAAAGCTAAAGTTTTTGAATTAAGCCGATTAAATGATGTTGAGGAAACAGCCATTTACGCAGGCAAGAAAACTGAGGTTATTTTGGTAGATCAGTCTATGGCAAATTTGGCGACCAATAATGCCAGACAAATTTATAGTCAAGTTGCAGGATTGAATATCTTTCAGAATGATGATGCAGGATTACAACTAAATATTGGAGGTCGCGGTTTAGACCCAAACCGCACGTCTAATTTTAATACACGCCAAAATGGTTACGATATTAGTGCAGATGTTTTAGGATATCCTGAGAGTTATTACACACCAGCATCAGAAGCTTTAGAACAGATACAAGTGGTTAGAGGTGCAGCATCTTTGCAGTACGGAACACAATTTGGAGGCTTAATTAATTTTAAATTAAAATCGCCGAATCCAAATAAGACTATAGAATTTTTAACTCGAAATACGTTAGGAAGCAACGGATTATATACCAATTTTACAAGTCTGAGTGGGACTAAAGAAAAGTTTAGTTATTACACTTATTTCAACTATAAAAAAGGCGATGGATTTAGACCAAATTCTGAATTTGAATCCAAGAATGCTTTCATGCATTTGGGCTATCAATTGTCGGAAAAGACAAAGCTTTCTGGCGAATTAACTTATATGCGATATTTAGCTCAGCAAGCTGGTGGCATAAGTGATGCTATGTTTAACGAGGACGCATTTCAAAGCAACAGAACCCGAAATTGGTTTCAAGTCGATTGGTTGTTGTATAATGTTAAACTAGCACATGAGTTTTCAGACAACACCAATTTTACATTCAACTTTTTTGGATTAAACGCAGAACGAAATGCTTTAGGTTTTAGAACCAACAGACAAGATATTCCTGATAACTTTGAAGAGCGCGATTTAATAAAAGGCGAGTACAATAATTTTGGTTTTGAAGCACGATTATTAAATAAATATAAACTCTTTGGAAAAGAAGCAACAGGTCTTATTGGTACTAAATTCTACAAAGCAGATAATACCTCTATTCAAGGGCCAGGAAGTGATGGCATAGGACCAAATTTTGAGTTACAAACCGAAGATTATCCTAACTACGGAAACCAGTCTAACTTTGATAATCCAAATCTAAATGTGGCTATTTTTGGGGAAAACATTATCTACCTTAATGATAAATGGTCGGTTACACCAGGTGTTAGATTTGAATATATAAAAACAGAAAGTGATGGTTTTTCTAAGCGAATTAACTTAGATGCTGCTGGCAATGTTATATTAAATGAAACCGAATTTTCAGACGATGCTAACGAACGTTCTTTTGTGTTGTTTGGTTTAGGTACAAGTTTTAAACCTAATGACAGCGTAGAGTTTTATGCTAATGCCTCTCAGAATTATAGGTCAGTAACGTTTTCAGATATTAATTTAGTAAATCCTAACTTTAGTGTAAGACCTTTAGTTGACGAAACAGGGTTAACAGCCGATTTAGGATTTAGAGGAACATATAAAAAAGTGGTTTCATTCGATGTTAGCGCGTTTAGTCTATTTTACAATGATAGAATTGGCATTACACTAGAAGTGCAAAACGACAATAGTGTTAGAAAAGTAAGAGACAATATAGGAGATGCTTTTATTTTTGGATTAGAATCTTTAGTTGATATCGATTTGAATAAACTATTTATTCAAGATAGTAAATATAGATTCAACTATTTTATAAATACGTCTGTGATTCATTCAGAATATACAAAGTCAGACGAAACAGGCATAGAAGGCAACCAAGTAGAATTTGTACCACAACTTAATTTAAAAACAGGCTTACGTTTTGCTTATAAGAATCTACAAGCAAGCCTGCAATACACGTATATCTCAGAGCAATATTCTGATGCACCAAACTCAGGCAATGATCCTTTAGGAAGTTCTGGGATTATAGGGTTAATTCCGGCTTATGATATTTTAGATTTTTCACTGTCTTATAAATACAAGCAGTTTAAACTAGAAACAGGTATCAATAACGTTTTAGATAACACCTATTTTACAAGACGAGCAACCGGTTATCCAGGTCCTGGAATATTACCATCACCACCAAGAAATTGGTATGCTACATTAGAGATTAAAATCTAGAGAATTTTTATTTAGGTTAGCTTGAGTTGTTATATTACTAATTTTAAAGAGTATTACATTTTAAATTCAGTTTTCTATTATAGTGCAAAAAAAAGCGTAAATTTGTACGCAATTATATCTTAATTGCCATGAAAGCACACGAAAGCAAAATTGTTGGAGAAGGTCTTACTTATGATGACGTACTCTTAGTTCCTGCATTTTCAGAAATACTTCCTCGAGAAGTAAATATTCAAACAAAATTCACACGTAATATTACTATTAACGTTCCTGTTATTTCAGCAGCAATGGATACCGTTACTGAGAGTAAAATGGCTATAGCTATGGCTCAAGAAGGTGGTATTGGTGTTTTACATAAAAACATGACCATTGATCAACAAGCTGATAAAGTGCGTAAAGTAAAACGTGCCGAAAGCGGAATGATTATCGATCCTGTTACGTTACCATTAACTGCAACAGTTTTTGATGCGAAGTCTAATATGGCTGAGCATAGCATTGGAGGCATACCAATTGTAGATGAAAATGGTACTCTAAAAGGTATTGTAACGAACAGGGATTTACGTTTTGAACATGAAAACGCTAAACCAATTGTAGATGTTATGACTTCTGAGAATTTAATTACGGCTGCCGTTGGCACGTCTTTAAAGGATGCAGAAAAAATTCTTCAGCAAAATAAAATTGAAAAATTACTTATTGTAGACGATAACTTTATTCTAAAAGGTCTTATTACATTTAGAGATATAACTAAGGTAACACAAAAGCCAAATGCAAATAAGGATTCTTATGGTAGATTACGTGTTGCGGCCGCAATTGGAGTTACTGGTGATGCCGTAGATAGAGCATCTGCTTTAGTAAAAGCTGGTGTTGATGCTGTTATTATAGATACAGCTCACGGACATACCAAAGGTGTTGTTTCTGTATTAAAAGACATTAAAAAACTATATCCAAAATTAGAAGTTATTGTAGGTAACATTGCAACTGGTGAAGCTGCAAAATATTTAGTTGAAGCTGGTGCAGATGCTGTAAAAGTTGGTATAGGACCAGGTTCTATATGTACAACTAGAGTAGTGGCAGGTGTTGGTTTTCCTCAATTTTCTGCTGTACTAGAAGTGGCTGCAGCGATAAAGGGAACAGGAGTGCCTGTAATTGCTGATGGAGGAATAAGATATACAGGAGATATACCTAAAGCGATTGCAGCTGGTGCAGATACTGTAATGTTAGGATCACTTTTAGCAGGTACAAAAGAAAGTCCAGGAGAAACGATTATTTATGAAGGCCGTAAATTCAAATCTTATCGTGGAATGGGTTCGGTAGAAGCTATGAAGCAAGGGAGTAAAGATCGTTATTTTCAAGATGTTGAAGATGATATTAAAAAGCTTGTACCCGAAGGAATTGTAGGTCGTGTACCATATAAAGGAGAGTTATTTGAAAGTATTCATCAATTCATAGGTGGACTTAGAGCAGGAATGGGTTATTGTGGAGCAAAAGATATTGCAACTTTAAAAGAAACAGGTCGCTTTGTGAAAATTACAAGTTCTGGTATTAATGAAAGTCATCCACATGACGTAACCATAACTAAAGAAGCACCTAATTACTCGAGATAATTAAAATTATAGGGTTTAAAACAGCATTTATTTGTGTTTTAAACTTTAGCTTGTATAAATTAAAACAGCATCTTTTAGATGCTGTTTTTTTTAAACTTTAATATATGATACTTAGAAATTCTCATTATAGCTTCTATTATGATATAATTTTTAAAAATTCATTTCTAAGGGCTGTGTCCGAAAAGCAACCACCATATTCTAATGTCGTAGTAGAACTATTTTGGTCTTTTATACCTCTAGAAGATACGCAAAGGTGTTTTGCAGTTACAGAAACAATCACATCTTTGGTGTCTAAAACATCTTGCAAATCGTTTAAAATTTGAAGCACTAAACGTTCTTGAACTTGTGGTCTGCGTGCATAATAATCTACCAAACGATTAATTTTAGAGAGACCAATTACTTTATCTTTTGGAATATATGCCACATGAGCATGGCCAACTATTGGTAGAAAATGATGTTCGCAAGCAGAGTCTATAGTTATATTTTGTTCTACTAGCATTTTATTATAACCATACTTATTATTGAACGTTGAAAGTTTTGGTTTATTCGCAGGATTTAATCCATAGAATAACTCTTTTACATACATTTTTGCAAAGCGATATGGTGTGCCAGACAAACTATCATCAGTTAAATCCAATCCCATTTCTTCCATTATCATTTTAAAATGATGCTGAATATTTTCAATTTTTTCGTCATCAGATTTATCAAATGCATCAGCTCGTAAAGGCGTTTTAATACTTGTAGCAAAATGATTGTCTCCTTCTATTTCAATTTGTTTTTTGTCTTTCATTTTTAAATCAAATTTCGTTTAAGACTGTACCTGTTTATTTAGAGCAATATTTAATGTTATATAAATGCCCAAGAATAATTAATCCAGAGAAAAGAAACATGGTATATTCAAAAACTTCTGCTTGATCTTCTAATAGCATAGACGTTACAAAGCCAATAAATGAAACCCATAAAAAGATACTAATAGGTTTTAAAAATCGTCCATTTGTAGCTTTGTATATTGAGATAAAGGCAACTGCAATAAAAAGGTAGGCTATTATTGGGTTGCTTATAAAACCAACTCCCATTGCGAGTAGTGCTGGTACAGCTAAACAATGCAGAATGCAAAGAAATGCACTAAAAGCTCCTAATTTATCTGCCCAATTTATTTGTTTTGTTTGAATCATTTTATTTGTAATTTATTATTCTAATTGTTGTGTTTTTATTTTTTTACATACCTATTGGGCACGCTCTTTCTACTGGCCAATTATCTTGAAACCCTTTTTGCCAATCTATAGTTTCAAGCTCTGCTGCCGTAAGTAGACAACTTTCTAATTGTTTTCTAATTGAAGCTTCTTCTAAATCTTGACCAATAAAGACAATCTCATTTTTTCTATCACCAAACACGCTGTGCCAATCGGCTTCAATGGTTTGTTGGTTTTCTACAAATGCCATTTGCTCAAAACGTTCTTGAAACGTCATGCTGCTCCACCAAACACCAGCACTGTCTGCTCTGAGCGAACCACCAGCTTGTCCCCAAACCAAAGCTTGATCTGGTCTAGAGGCTATCCAAAATAACCCTTTACTTCGTAAAATGTTTTGAGGGAATTCTTGCTGCGCATAATGCCAAAAACGCTCCGGATGAAATGGTCTTTTAGTCCTGAAAACAAAAGAGCCAATACCATATTCTTCAGTTTCTGGTGTGTGTTCGTCCTTTTTTAATTCTTCAATCCAGCCTGCACTTTCTTCGGCTTCTTCAAAATTGAAGAGTTTGGTATTTAAAATTTCTTTTGGGTTCACTTTACAAAAGGATGATTCTATAATTTTAGCCGTTGGATTTAACTTTTGAATCGTAGCCTTTAAAATGCCTAAATGTTCTTTTGAAACTAAATCGGTTTTATTGAGAATAATGACATTACAAAACTCAATTTGATCCGTCAATAAATTAACAATGGTTCTAAAATCATTTTCTATATCTGTAAGTTCTCGATCTACTAAACGTTCTGGACTCCCAAAATCTTTAAAGAAGTTAAAGGCATCAACAACAGTAACCATAGTGTCTACATAGCTAAATCTAGAGAGGTCTATATTGTTTTCTTCGTCTATAAACGAGAAGGTTTGAGCCACAGGTACAGGCTCGCTAATACCTGTGCTTTCTATGAGTAAATAGTCGAAGCGGTTTTCTTTGGCTAATCGTTCTACCTCAATCATTAAATCTTCTCGCAGTGTGCAACAGATACAACCATTACTCATTTCTACGAGTGTTTCTTCGGTTCTAGATAAGGTGTTCTCGCTTTTAACCAAATTGGCATCTACATTAACTTCACTCATGTCATTAACAATAACGGCAACTTTTAAACCTTCTTTATTGTGCAATACATGGTTGAGTAATGTGGTTTTTCCTGCGCCTAAAAAACCGCTTAAAACGGTTACTGGAAGTTTGTTTATGTTATTCATTTTAAGAAATAATTCTAATTTAATGCAACTGAGTTGCAAAACTATAGAATAAAGTTTGTAATTGCAACGTAGTTGCATTAAATTTGTACTCATGGGAATCATTAGAAAAACAAAAGCCGTAACCACTGTACTCAACATTTTTGAAGCACAAAATGAAGCTAAATCTGTAGTGCGCCTCGTTGAACTTTTAAAAGGCGATATGAATAAAACTACTGTTTACCGTGTGTTAGATAGACTAGAACAAGAAGGTGTTATACATTCCTTTAATGGTAAAGATGGTTTAAAGTGGTATGCAAAATGTGAAGAAAGCTGTACTTCTTATAAACATTTAGATTCGCATCCGCATTTTCAATGTACGGAATGTGATAAGGTTGAGTGTATGTCTGTTGAGGTTAAAATTCCTAATATAAAAAACCACAGAGTAGATTCTACAGATATTCTATTACTTGGTCAATGCGAAGAATGTTGTGCTTAAAAGGTTGTTTTAGCCTTTAATAATGTCCTTGTATTCCTCAAAAAAGGCTTCGAATAAAGTCATGTTAACATTAAAGAATTCCATGACATCTCTCCACGAATTTTTATTGTGAATAGATACTTTTTGCTCCAATGGTAAATAGATGCGCGAAATTTCTTTTCCGTTTTCTAAATAGAATTCTTCTTCAAAAATAGCGTCTGGTAAATAGTCGTTTTTCAATATACTTTTTAGAGCCACTAATTTTTCCCAATAATTAATTCTGTTTTCTAAATCGTCTTCTAAGTCTAATGCTATAAGTGCCGATTTTGTATCAAAATGAAATTTAAAGGATACACCTTTTGCTTTAGTATCGTACAAAAGCCATTTTCTAGGAAATGATTTTCCGAAGCTGGTCCAAAATTCTTGTCTTAATTGTCTAGATTCTTCCTTTGAAAACATGTTATAAAAAATATGCAATTAAGATTCCCAAGCAAATGGCAACTAGTTTAGATAAGTTGAATTTATGACCTTCGCTAGCTTCAAATAATATAGTTGTAGAAATATGTAAAAATATACCAATAACAAAGGCATTGATAACATCTACGTAATTGGCTACAAAAGGAATTGTATTAGAAATAAAAGTACCTAAAGGTGTCATAGCAGCAAAAGCAATTAAGAAACCTGTAATCTGAAGTTTTGTATAATTAGATTGTAATAGAAAAGCACCAATTAAGGCTGCAATAGGAATTTTATGAATCAATACACCATAAACCATATCGTTATGCTCATGGATTGGGAAGCCTTCTAAAAAACTATGGATACATAAGCTTATAAAAAGTAACCATGGAAATTGGGTGTCTTCCTTGTGTAAGTGCACGTGACCATGCTCTGCGCCTTTAGATAAAAATTCTAAAATAATTTGTAATAAAATACCGCACATTATAAAAAGTCCGGTTTGTTTAGCATTATCGATGTGATGGTATACTTCTGGTAATAAATCGAAAAGTGTAAGTGCGAGCAAGAATGCACCACTAAAAGACAACAGTAATTTGGTGCTAATGGATTTTTCTTTTTTAGTAAAAAAAGCAATACCAACACCAATAATTATGGCCAATATAGGAAGCAGATATTTGTTCATATGCCTGAGTTACTTAAAAATCATAATTAAGCGATCTGACGTTTTAGAGTGGTATTTACGTAATTTAAAATCCCCAAAAACATCTAAGAGATGAACATCTGCTTTATCGAATAGTAATTGAAAATCTTCTAAAGTGAAAGCTTTTACACGTTCTTGAAATTCAAAATGTTCGCCATCAGCTTCAAAATTTATATCCTTAATGATATAACCATCTTTTACGTATCGCTTTTGATGAAAATCAATGCCTTCAACGGTTTTAGTATCTTCAGCAACTAAGTTTTCTATGACGTAATTGGTATTCATAAAGTCAATTACACCGAAACCAAACTCATTTAATTCGGCTTTAATAGCTTTTATGGTTTTAAGATTACATTTTTCATCTTCAAAATAGCCAAAACTTGTAAATAGATTAAAAACGGCATCAAACGTATCTGGATATGGTTTACTCATATCATGTACGTTAAATTTTAAAGTATCGTTTTCAAATTGTTTGGCGTGTGTTATGCTTTTTTCTGATAAATCTACACCAGTTACATTATAACCCAACGAATTTAGATACACTGAATGTCTGCCTTTACCACAAGCTAAATCTAAAATTTTACCATGCTCAGGTAGATTGAGATAATTAGAAAGATTATCCATAAAGCCTTGTGCTTCCGTATAATCTCTGTCTTTATACAAAATATGGTAGTATGGTGTATCAAACCACGAAGCGTACCATTGTTTTTTTGATTTAGTCATAACGTTAAATGTCCTGCAAAAATAGTGTAAATTTGCAATCTATTTAAGGTAGTATATGGAAGATAATTTCAAAATGTTAGCCAAGACGTTATTTGGCTTCGAAGATATTTTAGCAAAAGAACTCACTCAACTTGGCGCAATGCAAGTAGAAAAAGGAGTTAGAAATGTAAGTTTTGTAGGAGACAAAGGCTTTATGTATAAGGCTAACCTTGGGATTAGAACTGCCATTAAAATCTTGAAACCTATTCATTCTTTTAGAGTTACCAAAGAAGAGGATCTTTATAAAAATGTAAAGAACATGAAATGGGAAAACTACTTGAAAGCAACAGGTTCTTTGGCTGTTGATGCTACAGTACATAATAGTGTTTTTACACATTCGCTATATACAGCATTAAAAACAAAGGATGCCATTGTAGACCGTTTTAGAGATATAGAAGGCGTACGACCTGATGTAGATTTGCGTTTTCCAGATTTAAAAATTAATGTTCATATAGATCGTCAACGTTGTACGATTTCTTTAGATACTTCGGGAGAATCTCTGCATAGAAGAGGCTACAAGTCAGCCACTAACATTGCACCAATTAATGAAGTTTTAGCTGCTGGCTTAATAATGATGAGTGGTTGGGACGGTCAAAGTGATTTTATGGACCCAATGTGTGGTAGTGGAACTATGCTCGCAGAAGCAGCAATGATTGCCTGTAATATTCCACCAAATTTAATGCGAAAAGAATTCGCTTTTGAGCGTTGGGAAGATTGGGATGTGGATTTGTTTGAAAAAATTGAGGAATCACTTTTAAAGAAAACAAGAGATTTTCATCATAAAATATTGGGCTATGATAAATCGCCTTCTGCTGTAGCCAAAGCAAAGGAGAATATGAAAAATGCGCATTTAGATGAATTTATTCATATACAACATGAAGATTTCTTTAAGACTAGAAAGTCTGGAGATGCAAAATTACATATGGTTTTTAATCCGCCTTATGGAGAGCGTTTAGAGAACTTAAATATTGAAGAATTTTATGGTGATATTGGTACAACCTTAAAACATGGTTATCCTGGTACTAATGCTTGGTTAATAACCTCTAATCTTGAAGCTTTAAAGTTTGTTGGGTTAAGACCTTCTAGAAAAATTAAAGTCTTTAATGCAAAACTTGAAGCTAGATTGGTAAAATATGAAATGTACGAAGGAAGTAAGAAGACAAAGAAGAATCTTTAGTGTTCTAATTCTTCTAATTGTAAATTATAGTCGTACTGTAAATCTTCATGTAATATACTTACCTTTTTCTTTATAGATAAAATTTGGCGCTCATATAAGTTACTGAGTGTTGTGTTTCTATGTATTGAAGGTTTTAATTCATTAAGTCGTTCGCAGAAATAGAGTAGGAGTTCTACCTCTGTTGTTTTCTTTAAAGAATATCTGCTGTAAACTCTAATTTGTCTTAGAATCTTTCTAATCGTTTTCTTCATATAGAAATAGCTATCTGTGTTGATACCTTCAAACAATTCATCTAATGTAGATTTAACGCTTGCGATGTAACCATCTTCATCGTGAGATTCAAACAAAAGGTAAGTTAATAATGCTTTATTCTCTTTTTTAAACTTTCCTAAGCGTAAGCATAATTCTAGAAGTTCTTCCTGAGATAAATGTTTTAATTCTTTTTTTATAGTAACGATAGATTCAATCTTCATAATACAAAGTTATGAAACAAAAATGACAGCCTTAGTAGACTGTCATTTCTTATATTCTTAAAACAGTAATTAAATTTAATTACCAAGTCATTTTATTTAACCAATAATGGTCACCATATTTAGTTATATAGTAAACAATTCCATAATTTTTTACAGCAACTACGGTTTTTGGTAAAATATGAGGTGTAGTTGGCATGCTGTTTTCAGTTGGTCTAACTCTAGGCTTATTAAAAGTTCCTTCGTTATCAGTAAAAAATGAATTAAATGAAGATTTGCCGTTATAATTAGAAAATACTCGTAAACCGTTTTCTAAATTTAAAGCTGTGAACGATCCAATTTCCTTTTGCTGATTCTTTAATTTCATAGAATTAAATAAGGGTTTAAAACTTTTTAAGGTGCCTTTGGCGTCCATATTTACGATAACGCTAGAGCCATAAGTATAGAAATAATCTAATTCTGTAGTCATTGTTCCTCCAGTTTTTCTAAATTCACTGTCCTTTAATTGTTTTTCTCCAAATACATAGATGTCATCACCTAAAACTTTTACATCAACTATAGCCAAACTTTTTAAATCTTCAGCATTTAGTGTAGAACTCCATTTATGTATACCAATTAATTTGTTAGCGCTTAAATCATATAAAAAAGCACCATCATTGTCTTGACCTTCTTTACTGTTAATCTTTAACATAGCTTTTTTACCAGACCAGAAAAAACCGGTTAACATAGGTTTTCCATTGACATCAATTAGTTGAGAAGCCATTGGCATAAATCCTATATCTGATAAGGTTTGTGTATCTACTGAATTGCCATCAAATGAAAGTAGTTCTGATTTTCTTGTTTTTTTATACTCATCTGTCACTTTTATGATAGTAACTTTACCAGAGTTATCAATATAAACCTCCTCGTTATAAGCTCTTTCACTGTCATAATTTAAAGTTTCGCTTTGTTCCCATAGAAGTTTCAGGGTTGAATCATATACCCAAACTTTAACTTTTTCATTCGATTTTTTTTCGAATGGCATATTGGCAAATATTGCGAATTTAGATTGATCAGGAGATATAGCAACATTGAAAAAACCAGATTTAGAATAACCATCTATGGCAAAAGATGCTAAAATGTTATTATCACTTACCGTATTTTGCGCTTGCGTATATACTTGCGCATTTAGTTGATGTTTTTTTGATTTTTTGTCCATAACTGTAGACAGGAAAATAAGTTGATCGTTCGTCTCAATTACTTGCTTAAGATCTGAGGCACGTAGGCCTAGTTTTGGCAAATTAAATGTTTTATTCTCGACGGCTTGCATGGATTGATCGTACTTAGTCAAAACCATAGCTTTAGTATTATCCATCATTACATTATCTAAATGATGTAAGGTCATAAAACCGTAAGGTGAAGGGAATACAATGCTATAGATATCCTTTTCACTTTCTTTTTTAAATGACTTGCCATGTTCCGTATTGAATGTTTGCGAAAATCCAAACAAAAATGTAAAACAAGCCGTAATGGTAATTATAATATGTCTCATAGTATTTATAGTTTATAAATTCTTTCTTCAAGTCTAGTGAATCTTATCTTCTCATCATAACTTAAATCTAAATCAATACGTTTTTCTTGCATTAGGCTCAATGTTTCCTCTGCCTGATTTTTATCTTTTAAACTAATATCCACATTCATTAAATTAAAGAAAATTATTTTTGCGACTTCCTTATTCATAATGGCCTTTTTATCCTTATAATCAATTTTATTGAGTTCAGATTTCCAAATTTCTCGGATGCTCATAATATCTTCACGGACTTTGTCTCTAGTCTCAGAACTAGAGTCTTCTTTTAATTTTCTATAGGCAGAGATCGCCTTAATTTTTGCATTCTCTAAAATATCGTATTCTCTTTTTTTGTTTTTTGGGTACCCAATTTTAATAGCTGTAGAAAAAGGTACAAATCCAAATTCAGTATTAATATATTTATTAATGTCATTCATTATTTTATTGACATTGTTTTTTTCATAACGATCTAAATTAATTGTATTACTAGAGGAAGATGTTAAAAATTTAAATTCTTCATCAAAAGATTTTTCATCAATTACGGTAGCACCATTTAGAACAGTTAGTTTAGTAGGTTGACTATAAAATGTTTGACCACCATTAGTTTGAAATACCATTTTAGAAATATTTATAGCAAATATAACACCATCACCACGCTCATAACCAGATAATTTTATGCCATCAGCTAAAACTTGACTATCAAATATAAGATGGTCGTTTAGGTTAGGTTCGTAATATACAGGTTCTCTAGGTTCTACATATCTTGGCTTTGCAGGCACAATAAGTTTCGGTTTTTTACCTTGATCTGTAAGAGATAAACGCTCAATAAGACTGAGCTCTTTAAAGTCCTTCATTTCCTTGTCATAACGTGCTTCAGATTTTTTTACTTCATCGTCATAACCTGCTAATTTTGCCTCGTACTCTTCTTTACTTTCCTTAAGAACATTATCAAAATTGGCTTTTTTTACTTCAAATTCTTCCAAAGATTGAGCTCTAACCTCTTCTTCAGTTAAAGTATAAGGAATTTCTACTATCACTTTGTATGCATTTATTGATTCATCTAATGCATTTTGTGGTGTTTTTACATCGTAGTAACTTACGGTTTCATACATTGCTCTCTGAGAAAACCCAACAGTATATACCATTAAAGCAGTAAGCGTTAGTAAAAGATAATTTTTCATTTTATTAGTTTTAATTTGAGATTTTTAAGGGCTTAAAAGTACATAAATTAATAAATTATATCTAAATCTATAGATAATTGGTTAATTGTCTGTATAACAGTTGATAAGCTGTATTTTTTTTATTTTTTTGAAAGAAAAGTGAATTTGCTGTTAAATCTAGAAGTGGTAGTGGAGCAAACGTCCGTTATAATTATTGAATCTTGAAATATATAAATATGCCAAATTATTGAGGTGTTTGTTTTAATTAGAAAGAGAAAATCTATTAGAGTCTAATTGAAAACAATACCGATACGACTTAACTAATTAGGCCATTAAAATAGTTAAGCCAATAATAATTTCTAAAATTTTAGATAAATTTAATTATCGTAATTTCGGAAAATTAGCTGGATTTAATTCATGCATTACGTCGTAAATCGCTTCAAAAATATCTTCTACAGAAGGCTTTGAAAAATAATCACCATCAGTACCATAAGCTGGTCTGTGTGGTTGAGCAGCTAAAGTTTTTGGTTTACTGTCTAAATACTCAAAAGCATTTTGTTCATTAAGTATTTGATCTAAAATATATGCTGAAGCACCTCCTTTTACATCTTCATCAATAACCATAACACGATTAGTTTTCGTGATACTTTTAACAATATCATGATTTAAATCAAATGGTAATAAGGACTGTACGTCAATAATTTCAGCATCGATACCAACAGCTTGCAATTCTTTAGCAGCTTGTTCTACTAAACGTAACGTAGAACCGTAAGAAACTAAGGTAATATCGTCTCCTTTTCTTATAGTTTCAACAACACCAATTGGCGTTTTAAATTCTCCTATATTGTTTGGTAATTTTTCTTTTAATCTATAACCATTTAAGCATTCTACAACTAAAGCAGGTTCATCACTAGCTAATAAAGTGTTATAAAAACCAGCAGCTTTAGTCATATTTCTTGGAACTAATACATGTATACCTCTCACTAAATTAAGAACGCCTCCCATTTGAGAACCAGAATGCCAAATACCTTCTAAACGGTGGCCACGAGTTCTAACAATTAATGGTGCTTTTTGGCGACCTTTAGTTCTATACTGAACGGTTGCCAAATCGTCACTCATTATTTGTAAAGCGTACATAATATAATCGAGGTACTGAATTTCTGCAATAGGACGTAAGCCACGCATTGCCATACCAATACCTTGGCCAATAATTGTAGCTTCTCTAATTCCGGTATCTGATACTCTTAATTCGCCATATTTTTCTTGTAAACCTTCTAAGCCTTGATTAACATCACCAATGTAGCCTGCATCTTCTCCAAAAATTAGACTTTCGGGATATTTGCTAAAAAGAGCATCAAAATTTTCTCTTAACACTAAACGTCCATCAACTTCTTCTGCTGGTTCATTATAGGTTGGTAAAACTTCCGTTTGATTTAGTGCGCTATGTTGCGATTCACTATATAAATGTGAACTATATTTAGGTTGTATATTAGCTATATAATTGTTAATCCAATTTTGAACAGCCACTTTTGCGCTAGAAGTTTCTGATACCACATAGCGTAATGATTTACGTGCTGCAGATAAAATATCTTTTCTCAAAGGCTCATCAATAGCCTCTAATTCACTTATTAATTTTTTGATAAAAACGCCGTTAGGACTTGTAGTAGCTAATTTATCTAATAAACGTATGGCTTGTTTGCTCTCTGCAACAATTGGGTTGATGAATGCAAGCCATGCATCTTTCTTAGCGGCTCTAACTTCTCTTTTTATAGCACGTTCAAGGACTAATAATTCTTCGTCAGTAGCAATATTATTAGATACAATCCATTTACGCATTTGTACATTACAATCGTATTCTGCTTCCCAATTAAGGCGATCTGAATCTTTGTAACGCTCATGAGATCCTGATGTAGAATGCCCTTGAGGTTGGGTTAATTCTTGAACATGAATCATAACAGGAACATGTTCCTTTCTAGAAATTTGAGCTGCTCGTTGGTAGGTATCCATTAATTCTGGATAATTCCATCCATCAACTCTAAAAATCTCGTATCCTTTTTGATCTTCGTCGCGTTGAAAACCTTTTAATATTTCAGAAATATTTTCTTTAGTCGTTTGGTGTCTTGCATGTACAGAAATACCATAATGATCATCCCAAATACTTATTACCATTGGTACTTGTAAAACACCAGCAGCATTAATAGTCTCGAAGAATAGTCCTTCACTAGTACTAGCATTACCAATAGTTCCCCAAGCAATTTCATTTCCAGACCTTGAGAAATTAGTAGTATCAATACCTTCAACTTGTCGATATATTCTAGATGCTTGAGCTAAACCTAAAAGTCTTGGCATTTGGCCAGCAGTAGGAGATATATCTGCGCTAGAGTTTTTTTGCTCTGTTAAGTTTTTCCAATTGCCTTGTTCGTCTAAACTGTGTGTGGCAAAATGACCACCCATTTGTCTACCTGCAGACATTGGTTCTTCATTTATATCTGTATTGGCATATAAACCTGCAAAAAATTGCTCGATGGTTAATTCTCCAATGGCCATCATAAAGGTTTGGTCTCTGTAATAACCAGATCTAAAATCGCCATTTTCAAACGCTTTTGCCCATGCTATTTGTGGTATTTCTTTACCATCGCCAAAAATTCCGAATTTTGCTTTTCCTGTTAAAACTTCCCTACGACCCAACAGGCTACATTCTCTGCTGGTAACAGCAAGCTTATAGTCATTTAAAACTTCTGTTTTAAAATCTTCAAAAGTAATCTCTGTTTTGGTATTAAGGTTTGTCTTCATGTAGGTATAGCTAATATCTAACAAAAGTACGAAATTTTGAAGTTTTATACAACACTACATAATGTTATAATATTATATAATTGCCAGTATAACCACGTTTTTATTGATGATTATTTAATTACATGTGGTAATTTAACATTTTAGTAAGAATTTATTAATACCACTTTCTTCTAAAAAGACCTAGAAGTACATTTGGGTCTACAGTAAACATAAACCTAATGCTTTGATCATAGTTGGGTTGGGCAATTTCCCAACCAAGATTAGAGTATATAGGTAAGAATATTTCGAAGTAATCTTCTACTAAATTTAATCTTATACCAGAATCATAAACGAATTTAGCATTCTGAAACTTATTTTTCACTAAACCTACATCGCCATATGCTTGTATATATCGCCATATGGATGTGCTAAAATTTGCTGTTGTCATCCATTGATTTGCAAATTCCTGCTCTAATTGAGATTTAAAACCACCTTCTGTAATAATAATTTGTTGACTGAATAAACCTGCTGCTTCTGAGCGACCTAAATAATTGAGGTCAAACAAGTAATCTGTTGGTCTATCTAAAGCAAAGCTAAAGTAGTTAGAACCTGGATCTGAATCATTATCGAGGAAGAACCCAGCATAAAATCTAAAATTAATATTTCGATTACTCTTTGTTAGTTTCCTGAATTCGTAATTAAATGACAGTTTACTAAACTTATCTGCAATTTGAATGTCAGTATTAAAGCTAGAGAAATTTATTCTTCCAGGATTATGGTGTGTATATCGTAAGTTAAAGACACCATAGTCAGGTTCGTCTAAAACAATTGTTGCGTCATCACCTAATTCTCTTTTTATACTTACATATCTAGCTGTGATTTGATCAGTTTGGTTTGATCTAAAGTCTGAATCATCTCTAAATACAAACGAGATTGACGGACGAATTCTTGTGAAAAAGGCATCATCTGCAAATGATTTATAGCCTGCAGCAATACCATATGTTATATTATATAAATTCTGATTTTCTAAATTATGCGTGTAGAATATCGAGGTAGAACCTGTTAATGATCTCGATTTTGTAGCATACTGAGGAGAAAATCTATAATTAAGTCGTTTTCTCAAAATGGTTTTATTGTACACCTTGGTACCTAGTGTCAAGCCATCGTAGATATTGTTAAACTCAACCAGTGGCATAAAGAAAATTTGATTATAGTTTGGGTCCTCGACATCCTTAAATAGTCTAAATTGTAAGGGTTTGTTTTTTAGAAAATTACCATCTACCGCTTTAATGTTATCACGTTGATTGAACTCTGGAATAACATTATCATAACCCAAAGCAAATTTTTCAGTACTATCCTTAGCTAGCGTGATTGTTTGTTTCCCCTTTATATTTTCAACCCAAAATTGATCTATAATGGAATCATTTTTCAGTTTGAACAATGAAATAGGCATTCTGTTTTCCCGCTTATTTTTTATGGTAACTTTTAACGAATCTTGAATATCTACAATAGACTCTATTTTAAAATCAATTTTCTTTCTTGTGTTAATGTAGTCTGTAAAAAACCAATCAATATCTTTTTTAGTTTTTGATTTTAAAAACTTTTCAAAATCATTTATTTCTATAGCTTTTAATTGATTTTCTTTTAAGAAGTCTGTTATATTTTTGCTGAGGTTAATATCGTTTGTAAAATGATCTAAGTAATTAAGACCAACGCCTGCCTTATATTTGCCTGCAATATTAGCATTAAATTTAGTAAGTGAATCTTTTGGAGTAGTAATGGGTTGATCTCTATTTTTTCTTGCAATTTCCATTGAATAAAGAAAATACTGAAAATTAAAATCGAGATCAGAGGCATGGAATGATCTAATTCCCCATACGTCTGCAAGAGTTCCTAAAAGTTTTTGGTCAGAATAATTTTCTTCAACATATTTGATTAAAAAATAGATTTGAAGTCCTTCACTTAACCAATGTTCTTTTCTTGGATTAAGTAAAAGAACGTTATCCAAATATTTTTTTAAAGCTGTTTTTAGAACTTTTAATTCATATTGAAATTCAGCCGGAAAAGGTCTAAAAAAACTAGGAAGTTGATTTAAACCGTAAAGTGGGTTTTTCTGATAATCTATATTTGAAACTAATAATTTTTGATGCGGATAATTTCCTAAATGTTGAGTCAAGAATCTAGTAATTTTATCAGTAATTACTGCTTTAGCTGGACCTGAGGACAGTCCTTTTTCATTAATGTTAGTGACTAAAACAAAATCATCTGTTTGTACAGAATTGAATGTTGGAAACTTATTTAACGATAAGTAAGTATCTGTTCTGTCTCTACCAATTAATGTGGTGGTTTGCGTCGGTTCTTTTGAATTGCTTTTTATATCATAAAAATCTAATTCTGAAGTAACCCTATAATTTCTAGGATGCGTTATCGATAAAGTTATATCCGCTTTTGGAATAAATAAATCATCGAGGTTTTTATTACTATAATATTGCCATTTCCCGTTGTAGACTACAGGAGTTATATACCAGTATTTCAGTTCAAAATCTTCGGTTTTGGTAACACCATAATCTGTAAATGTAGCATCAGGTATTAAGAGGTTATATTTGAGATTTATTTGGTAATATTCACCAGGTTTTAAAGATTTGTTTAGTGCAACTTTAATAACGTCTGGATGTGTTTTTAGCCTGGTAAACTTTAGGATATTAGTAGTTGTATCAACTATTGAGGTTACAACAGTGTAACCACGTTGGTCACTCTTGGCTAAATGAAATTTAGTGCTAAATTCTTCTTCAAATCGTTTAGCTAAAGGAGTAGATTTTGTTGAATAACTATTATTCCAATCACTCAAATATATTTCATCGAGAACGTCATCAGACTCGTTTTTGTATATGATTGTTTGATTAATTGAAATAGTCTTAGTTTCTACATTTACTTTAGCATCAATATCTAGTTTGTTTTGAGCTACACTAGGTACGCTAAAAACAAATAATAGAAAAGATATGACTAACGCGTACTTCAATTTGAAACAATAAATTTTAAGGGATTACTATTGCCGTGTGAAAGTACTAAATAGTATAAGCCATTTTGTAATTCTGAAACATTGAAAAATTGTTTTGTATCTGAATTTAAATTAAAGGTCTTAACCGATTGACCTAATGCATTGTAAGCAATTAGTTGTTGATTAATGTTATTTGATTCATTCATGTTAACAATAAGCGTGTCGTTTATTAATGTTTGCTCTAAACTAAATGCAGTTACAGTTTTAAAATCGTCAATACTTAAAAATGATTCATCCGTTTCTAATGATAATGTTACGGGAAGGTGATCGCTAAAGTTATGTAATGCATTTCGTAATGTATACGAAAATTGTGAGCCTGTGGTTTCACAGTCATTAGAATTAATAGATTTATTCCAACAAGATGCTAAACCGTTATTGCCATAAACTTTATAAGAATTAGGTACATAAGTTATGTTGGCTGTATTAATCATGTTTTCTGATGTTAGGATAAAATCAAAACGATCATCAAAACCACCAGTAGAACCTCCCATTCCTGTTTGGGTTCTTGTAGATTGTGTAAATACATCTACATAACTGGAGTTGTTATGCCAACTGCCAATTCGGTTAGCAGGATCTGCAAAAGTAATGTTGTTACTCGCGTTTATCAGTGATTGGAAAGCAGCTTCGCTAGAAGTGTACACGTTTAAATCGCCTCCTAACAGTACATTTGTGTCTGTTGGTAAAGTATCTAAATAGGATTCTAGGTCTAAAATCATTTCATAACGTTTTTGAGCGTTAGAAGTTCCACTAGAAGCCTTTAAATGCCCAATAATTATATAAATCTCTATTGGGTTGGTATCTTGATTTACTGAATTTAATTGCACACGATATACATTAAAATCTCTTAAATATGTTGGTACAATAATTTCTTCTTCAACTGAAAACTTAGTACTATCATAATACAATAGGTTTTGTAAATCGTTTTGGTCGCCATAATTATCATCTGATGAATTAGAGACGTAACTCGCCATTTCAAAATTAGAGTTAATGGCGGATTTTGCAGTATTTAAAACATTTGTTGCACCAGTGATATTATTTAGTTCGCAAACTAAAAATAAATCTGGTTGATAATCATTAAGAATGTATTCTAAGTCATTAATTCTATTTGAAACGGCATCTTCTAACGGATAATTAAGTAAATTATAAAACATCACTTTAAAGGTTTCTTGTGCAGAAACATTTGAATATGCGAATAGAATTATTGTAAAAAAACCAATGATTTTCTTTTTCATAGCATTGAATTAAAAAAATGGTTTTCTTAGAAATTTGGACTAAGATCGTATTCTTTATAGAAATTATTAAGAATTTCAATTACTTCATCTCCTGTATCTACAAGATGAATAAGGTCTAAATCCTTTTCACTTATATTTCCAGCTCCTAATAAAGTAGATTTAACCCAATCCATTAATCCGCCCCAAAATTCTTTGCCAACTAAAATAATTGGAAAGGTTTCTATTTTATGAGTTTGTATTAGGGTAATGGCTTCAAATAATTCATCTAAAGTTCCAAATCCTCCTGGCATTACTACAAAACCTTGAGAGTACTTAACGAACATAACCTTTCGTACAAAAAAGTAGTCAAAGTCTAAGCTTTTGTCATTGTCGATGTACGGATTGTCATGTTGTTCAAATGGTAGTTCAATATTTAAACCAACAGATGTTCCTCCTGCAATGTGAGCGCCTTTATTTCCTGCTTCCATAATACCTGGTCCACCACCTGTAATAACTCCATAGCCTTGATCTACTATTTTAGAAGCAACTTCTTCTGCTAACTTATAGTACTTATGGTCTGGTTTTGTTCTTGCTGATCCAAATATTGAAACACAAGGTCCTATTTTACTTAGTTTTTCATAGCCGTTAACAAATTCACCCATGATTTTAAAAATAGCCCAAGAGTCATTTGTTTTTATTTCATTCCAACCTTTATTTTTCACTTCGTTTCTCATATATAAGTCTTCTGTATTTTTTTTAAATTGACAACTCGCTAAAGTACTTATTTTCTCTATACTATCGCTCTCTACAATTGTCAATATATTGTTAATTCATTTCTTTCTTTAAAAACTTAGCTGTAAAGCTCTTTTTGTCTTTAATAATCTGTTCTGGTGTACCTTTTGCTACCACTTGGCCACCACCTTTTCCGCCTTCGTAGCCAATATCTATAATATAGTCCACAGTTTTAATAACATCTAGATTATGCTCAATTATTAAAACGGTATTACCTTTGTCTGCTAATTTATTCAGTACTTTCATAAGTACTCTAATATCTTCAAAATGTAAACCAGTGGTTGGCTCATCTAAAATATAAAATGTATTACCAGTATCACGCTTGCTCAATTCTGTAGCTAGCTTAATTCGTTGTGCCTCACCACCAGAAAGTGTAGTACTTTGTTGGCCAAGTGTTATATAGCCTAATCCTACATCTTTAATAGTTTTGAGTTTTCTGTGAATTTTAGGAATGTGCTCAAAGAAACCAACAGCTTCTTCGATAGTCATATTTAAAACATCGCTAATCGATTTGCCTTTGTAACGTATTTCTAGCGTTTCGCGATTAAAGCGTTTACCTTGACACGTTTCGCACTCAACGTACACATCTGGCAAGAAATTCATTTCAATTACTCGTAAACCACCTCCTTGGCAAGTTTCACATCTACCACCTTTTACATTAAAGCTAAAACGACCAGGTTTGTACCCTCTAATCATAGCTTCTGGTATCATGGCAAAAAGTTTTCTTATTTCATCAAAAGTTTTTGTGTATGTTGCCGGATTACTTCTTGGTGTTCTTCCAATTGGAGATTGATTAATATCAATAACCTTATCTAAATGCTCTAATCCTTTTATGCTTTTGTAAGGCATAGGTTTCTTTACACCATTAAAATAATGTGCATTAAGAATAGGGTAGAGGGTTTCGTTTATTAAGGTAGATTTACCACTACCAGAAACACCAGTGATACCAATCATTTTACCTAAAGGAAATTCTACATCTACATTTTTAAGGTTGTTACCTGTACAGCCTTTTAAAATCAACTTTTTTCCGTTGCCCTTACGCCTAGTTTTTGGTATTGTAATTTCTTTTTCGCCGTTTAAATAAGCAGCAGTAAGAGTTTGTTGTTGCAGCAATTCTTCAGGCGTTCCTTCACTTATTATTTCACCACCATACTTACCAGCAAATGGTCCAATATCAATGACATGATCTGCACGTTCTATCATGTCTTTATCATGTTCTACGACGATAACAGAATTACCAACATCACGCAAGGATACTAATGAATTAATTAGTTTTTCATTGTCGCGTTGATGCAAACCAATACTTGGTTCATCTAATATATAGAGTACACCAACCAGCTGAGAACCTATTTGTGTGGCTAAACGAATACGCTGCGCTTCACCACCAGATAATGACTTAGAACTTCTGTTAAGTGATAAATAAGTTAAGCCAACATCTAATAAAAATTGTACTCTGCTTCTTATTTCCTTAATAATTTCTGCTGAAATTTTTTGTTGTTTATTAGTGAGTCGTTCTGTTAAACCATCTAACCACACACCAAGTTCAACAACATCCATTTTTACCAATTCAGCAATACTTTTGCCATCTACTTTAAAATAAAGTGATTCTTTACGTAAGCGCGATCCTTCGCAAACAGGACATTCTATTTTGTCCATATATTCTTTTGCCCAACGCACTAAAGATGATGAATCTGAATTGTATTGACTTTCTATAAAATTGGCAACACCTTCAAAATCTATTTTATAATCTCGTGAAACGCCAAGTAATTTACTTTCTACAGTGAACTTATCCTTTCCACCATGCAGAATAACTTGTTTGGCTTCATTTGGAATATCTTTCCAAGGCGTATTTAACGAAAACTCAAAGCGTTGTGCAATGGTTTCAAACTGTTTAAAAATCCAACTCTTTTTTTGTGGACCATGTGGTGCTAATGCACCATTTTTTATAGATAAAGATTCATCTGGAACTAATTTTTGGTCATTGACTACGTACAATTCGCCAATACCATTACAATTAGAACACGCACCTTTTGGAGAATTAAACGAAAAATTGTTTGGTTCAGGGTTTGGATATGAAATACCAGAAGATGGACACATTAAATTACGACTAAAAAAACGAGGTTCGTTAGTATCTTGGTCAATTACTAAAAGCACATCTTCGCCATGATACATTGCTGTATTAATAGACTCCATAAGACGTTTTTCATTATCTAGTGAATCGTCAATCTTTAATCTGTCAATTACAATCTCAATGTCATGTGTTTTGTATCGGTCTAATTTCATACCTTTTTCAAGGTCTACAATTTTGCCATCTGTTCTTACTTTTACAAAACCTTGTTTCGCAATTTGTTCAAACAGTTCGCGATAATGCCCTTTACGAGAACGAATTACAGGCGATAAAATATTAATTCGTTTACCATTGTAAGACTCTAATATTAAATCTTTTATCTGCTCGTCATTGTAGCTAACCATTTGTTCACCAGTCTCATAACTATAGGCGTCTGCCGCTCTTGCATAAAGTAAACGTAAAAAGTCATAAATTTCTGTTATGGTCCCAACAGTTGAACGTGGCGACTTACTCGTTGTTTTTTGTTCAATGGCAATAACAGGAGATAATCCATCAATCTTATCTACATCTGGTCGTTCTAAACTTCCCAAAAATTGACGAGCGTAAGCCGAAAAAGTTTCTATATAGCGACGCTGTCCTTCAGCATAAATAGTATCGAAAGCTAATGAAGATTTACCACTACCAGATAAGCCTGTAATTACAACTAGCTTTTCTCTCGGAATGGTAACGTCAATATTTTTTAAGTTGTGCACACGTGCACCTTTTACTTCAATGGAATCGTTGAATTGGCTCATAAATGGTTTAAATTCTTCCTTTTTTAGCAGAAACGCAAAGTTACAATTTTAGTTGTTAATTTTAAGTGAAGATTTATACTTGAGATTTAATAGAGTTTGAAATTAAATTTATTTATTTTTTTATTAGTTTCTGGCTGATTTTTTGGCCTTCAGTATTTTGTATTGATACTACATAAAATCCTGATGGCAGTGATTCAAGATTTAGTACTGCAGATTTAGAATTTATAGAGGTTGTCATTAAAACGTTACCTATTGAATTTATTACTTGTATTTGATAGTTATTGGCAATTTTTAGATCTATGTATACTAAAGAATTTACAGGATTTGGAGATATATTAATATTTGCTAGATTGAATTGATTTGAGTTTAAGCTTTCATTAATGGAAAAATCAGTTACCACAGGGAAGTGGTCTGATGCAATAGACGTATCGAGTGCATTTAAATTATATTGCCATAACCTATCGATTGGCATTACTTCAGTTTGTAAAACGAAAGATTTTTGAGCAGTTAGCGTATAATCTGAGAAAATTATAAAATCTAATTTTCCAGGAGGAAAGCCTTGACCATCTGACCGCCATGTGTAACCCATTCTTAAATCGGTTTGCAAACAGTTTTCCTCCTTTAGGTCGGTATCATCCCAATCTAAAGCGGCACCAAGCCCATAAGTGGACGTATTTTGTATATCTCCAGTTTTTAAAGTGGTTAGTTGCTGGGAATAGCCTACTAAATTTAAATCTCCAGAATACATAAAAGGTGTGTTTTCTTCTAAAGTTATAAGACCTCCAGGAGATTTTGCATCTAGAATAAAGGCCGCATATTGATCGGCTTGCTCTTGTCTTAGATCATCGGCATCACAACAATTAAGATGAGCATTTGTAAACAGTATATCTTTAGAGTAGGTACTCGGTAAGTCAATTAAAACAGGAAATTGTCTTGAAAGACTCGTCCATTGTTGTATAATTTCCCATCTCGAAACCGTAATTAATCCGCCAAGTTTTGCTGTATTCCAACCATTAGCGGTACCTAAAGGAAACCAAGCATCAAAAAGAGATTTTACTTGTGCAGCATTGATATCCCAACATTCCGTTAATCCTATAATATCTGGTGCAATAGCTTTTATAATCTGTTCAAAATTATCAACTCTATTAGGATCATCTAATCCGCTTGCAAGTGTATTGTATGCTAATAATCGAATATCTGAAAAATTAGATTTATTAATATCAATAGGAGTGTAAGGTGTTACTGGTGTTTCATCAAATGTATATGAAAATGTTAGTCCGTCGTTGGGGATTTTATCAAAATTATCATCATTCTTAATTAATATTTTAATCGTGGATGACGTAAATAGCGGATTTACACCATCTGGTATTTGATGTCTACCTATAGCAATTTCAAATTCGTTAGAAGTTACTGTAGGCGCAGCTCTTAATTTTAAGTCTGAAAAGTCTATTTCAGCATATGGTGAGACATTATAATGTGCAAATAATTCTTTAAAAATAATACCAACTTCAGAGCCATAACCATTTTGAATGTTATAACCAGTGCTGGCATCGTTATCTGTATCTAGAAAGAGGCGAACTTGCTGTGAAACTAAATTGTCAGTTAAATCAAACTCTATGTTAGATTTAATTTTTATAAATAGAAACTCATCATCGTTGGTAACCTGAAGTTCTAAAATATCAATACCATTTAAAGATTCGCTTGTATCAGTATATGTGGTTAGGCTAGAATCCCAATCATTAAAAACGCCATCAATAGTGATCTCTGCGGATTGAGAAGCCAAGTTAATGGTAAATAGTAATAGGATTTTATATAGGTTTTTACTTATTGAAGACATAGGAAATTATTATTTTAACAGTTTACCAGTTGAGTCTAGTTTTAAAGTGTTTTTAAAATTAATGTTTTTATATTCTTTCCGAATCCTTAAATGGTAAAATATTGTATTACTAGCCTCACTTTTTTAGACATTAAGACCTAGTTAAGTGATTCTATAGGTTGAGTCTACCAATTAGAAAAAGAAACACCTAAACCAACTGTGTTTTGGTAATGGTTGTAATCAATTAAAGTTTCTCCATAACCTGTAAAAAGTTGCGCGTGGACATTTAAATTATCATTAAGTGGGTAGAGGTAATTAAATTGAAGACTACCATGATTATCTTTCAATGAAAATGAATTTGTAGCAATAGCATAAAAGGTGTGCTTTTTTAATTTATAAATGGCAGTTACTCTACCATTACCAATATAATTAGTAATTAAAGGATTTTCGTCCTCATCATCTGGTAATCTTATCCATGGAGAAAGATACAGTGTAAGGTTTTTGCTTTCCATAGCGAGATTAAAAATTACCCGATTCCAACTACGAGATCTCGGTAAATCTCTTCCATTAGATTGATGATTGAGACTTACACTTGCCATTTTAATATTAAAGCCTGCAAAGGTTAAATTTAAAGGATAGGTCAATATTAATTCGGGTTCGTAATTGAGTTCTCTAAAGGCGCGAGAAATATCAGTATTAAATATTTGCCAATGCGCTATTTGTGTATAGCCAGCCCATAAATCGCCTTCTCCAAATAAAATAGATTCGGCCAATTTAGTTTTAAAACTAAGTTGAAATTTAGCTTCAAAACTATTATAATTAGTTTCCTCTGATAAGGAGTAATCTGAGTTTTCACTATAAGGCATGGTGTTAGGACTATCAGACCATCTTGAAGCAGCAATATAAATGGGTTTGTAGGCTGTAATCTTAAAAGTCCCTTGTTTATTGGCTTTGTCTAAATCCCAAACTGTGGCAATTGATTTTAGAGGTGTGGTTTTCTTAATAATTTCTTGCGCATTAATATTAAAACATAAAAGCAGTAGTAGTATTAAGCTTGGTTTTGTTTTAAACATAAATCGCAGTTTTGGCATATAATAACAAAGCTATTTCATAATTTTTAATTGTAAGAAGTATTCTCTTGTTTTTAACAACTAAAATATTGATAATGCAGTTTTGTGGCTCATCTGCTTTAATTATCTTTACATACTTAAAACTAAAATAATTATTACGGATGAAAATAATAGGAATTGGTAAAAACTATATTAACGATATTTCTGAACTTAGTGCAGCAAAAACCGGAAGTCAAACTATATTTACAAAACCAGAGTCTACTTTGGTTACAGATAATAAAGATGTTGAATTCCCTAAAGTAACTAACCAACTTGTTTATGAAGTAGAATTAGTTGCAAAAATTGGTAAACAAGGCAAGGATATCACACTTGAAGATGCTAACTCTTATATCTCAGAAATTGGTATTGGTATAGATTATACTGCTGCAGATGTATTGGCAGCAAGTAGAGAAAATAAAGGACCTTGGGCTTTAGCTAAAGGTTTTGATGGTGCTTCACCAATGTCTAAATTTAAGTTGGTTTCAGAATTTCCTGATTTGGCTGCGATAAATTTTGATTTAAAAATTAACGGAGAACAAAAGCAAGTAGGTCATACAAGTTTAATGATTTATAACTTTGCCGAAATCATTTCGTATGTGTCTTCATTTATGACTTTAGAAGAAGGTGATCTTATTTTTACAGGAACACCAGCTGCTGGTAAAGGTTCTAATGTAATTGGTGATCATTTACAGGCCTCTATTGAAGGCGAATTATTACTAGATTTTAAATTGGTGTAATTCCCAATAATTTAAAACATATGTGCAGTCTTTAATTATATTATAGGCTGCTTTTTTTTACCGTAAATCAATCTTCCCGTCCAATCTTGTTATAAGCACGTATCACTAAGATTGCCCATATAATGACGCAAACAGATACAAATACCGAAAATGAGATTATGATATCATTTGCTTCCATTTAGAATCTGTTTTATAAAAATTAAAATTCCAAGTAAAGTTGGTGCCCAAAGCCCTATAAATATAGCATGTAGATGATCGCCTCTTAAAAATAGATATTCTGCTATACCAATAATTAAAGCACATAATACCAACATAAAGATGTTTAAAGGCCCAATTTTTTTCAATAAGTTCATGTTATAGTATTTATTGTTTTAAAGTTAACAAAAAAATACAATCAATTCATTTTTACGAAACATGATTGCGCTTTATCTTTGCTAAAAGCCTACGCTCTATGTCTAAAGAAAAAAAGCCAGATCAAATTGTTTTTAATGAGAAAACCCAGCGCTACGATGCATCATTAAAACCATATGCCACAAATGTTGGAGCGCCTTCTATACAAGTAACGGATAATTCTACATGGAAAACTAGAAATATTAATAAGGCTAATAAAAAAATAAAAGCAAAGTATTTAGAACTCAAGGCTGAGTATGATAAGATGATGCAGGAGTTAGAATATAATACACTTGTATATAATTCTCGCTATACCTTTGAACCTCTTATTGGAGAAACGTACCATTTATATCGTGATAAAAAGAGTGAACCATTCTTGTCAATAATAAGTCCTGAGAGTTGTAATTTTGATTACATAGGAAGCTTTATACTGAATAGCGAGCTTATTTGGAAAAAAACAGAAGACTAATCAGATCTTAATTCTACACTATTAATTCTGTAAAATTGAAAGAGGAGACGTTGCTTTTAAAAATG
The DNA here is from genome assembly GCF_045765065.1 of Winogradskyella sp. 4-2091. Taxonomy (NCBI): domain Bacteria; kingdom Pseudomonadati; phylum Bacteroidota; class Flavobacteriia; order Flavobacteriales; family Flavobacteriaceae; genus Winogradskyella; species Winogradskyella sp. 4-2091. The sequence goes on along the minus strand of NZ_JBJKOD010000005.1, from coordinate 146,240 downwards.
CTATACCTTTAAAAGTTGAAATAATAAATTTATTTAAAAAAATGGATATAAAATTAGCAGTGTTAATTGATGGTGATAACATTCCGTCTGCATATGTAAAGGAAATGATGGAGGAAATTGCGAAGTATGGCAATCCAACTATTAAACGAATTTATGGTGATTGGACCAAGCCGCATCTGTCCAAATGGAAAAATATGTTGTTAGAGAATGCCATTACACCCATTCAGCAATATGGCTATACCACAGGGAAAAATGCAACAGACTCTGCAATGATTATTGATGCCATGGATATTTTGTATTCAGAAAAAGTAGATGGGTTTTGTTTAGTATCTAGTGATAGCGATTTTACACGTTTAGCAACCCGATTGAGAGAAGCTGGTATGGCAGTTTACGGCATAGGCGAAAAGAAAACGCCAAATCCTTTTATAGTAGCTTGTGACAAGTTTATATATATTGAAATTCTTAAAAACAAAGACTCTGAGAGTGAGTCTGAATCTGCTGAAACCACAAAATCTGCTAAGAATGATTTCGATAAAATAACCCAAAAGGAAATTAGATTTATTTCTGCAACTATAGATGATGTGGCTGATGATGATGGCTGGGCATTTTTAGGAGATGTTGGAAGTTTATTGCAAAAGAAGCAGCCCAATTTTGATTCTCGAAATTATGGATTTCAGAAGCTCACACCTTTAATAAAATCAATAAATAATTTTGAAATTGAAAGACGCGAAGACTCCAGAGGGCATAAGAAGCTTATTTATGTAAAGATTAAACAAGTCAACACTAAGCGCAAAAAGAAATAAAGTGCAGCGATTAATTTCTTTTCAAACATAAAAAAAAGTATACAGAATAAACAGTATACTTTTTTTTTGACTTATATGGTAAGATATTAGTCAAAGGTTTCAATTTCATTGGCTTCTAAGGCCTTTTTATAATTGGCTTTAACATTGCTTAAATAACCAAAAAACTTACTACCGTCTTTTTTAGTTAAAACAACCTTTAAGTCGCCATCATTTTCTGTAATAACTTCTTTAACAATGACTACATTATTCTTTACACTTTTATAACCTGTTACAGTTCCTCGCTTAATTAAAATGTTCGGTTTCGGAAAGTAAATATGGCTATAAGCTTGAGAGGTAGGGTTTTTTATTATCAATTCATCTCCAACTTTAGGTTGATTATTAGCATTAGCTAAAAAACAGATTCCAAAAAATAAAAAGGCAAAAAATAGTTTTTTCATAATTATTTAGGTTTAAATTGTTAATATCGCAAAAATAAGGCATTGTAAGAGATTATTAAACAGCTTTAAATAATTATTAACAATTTAAATTATATAATCTTTTTAGGTTTTAATTTTTGTTTATTTTAGTTTTAGATATTAATGTAATTCGAAAATTTAAAAATGAAAATATTAGGTATTGGATCTCGAATAATCCATCAAGAATACGGAAAAGGTGTTGTTACCAACGTCACTTCAAAACACTATTGGGTAACATTTATAGAAAATGGTTTAGAAACCATAGATATTGATTCAGAATTTGAAGTCATAGAGGCTGCAGAAGATGAAGTAGATAGTATCAGCTTTTTTGAAGTAGAACAAAGTTTAAAGTCGATTTTAAAAAAATGGTCTGATGTTTCTGAAGTTGTAACCATTGCAGACAAATGGAAAGGTGGAAAATTAATTATGGAACCTGGAGATACTAATTTACAAGGTAAAGAATTACCAATTGATACGTTTTTTCATAAAATAACCATGGTAAGAGATCGCTTAAGAGTTATGGAACAGAAAATCAATTCTAGTAATTTAGAAGAACAAGAGAAGATAGATTTACAACAATACATAACCAGAAGTTATGGTAGTTTAACCAGCTTTAATGTATTATTTAAATTGAAGAGCCAGCAATTTGTTGGTCAGAGAAAATAAAGAATAATTTTAACTAGAAAAAAAAACAGCATCTAATTCAATTAATGAAATTTGATGCTGTTTTTTTTAAGTTGTTGAAATAATATTAATTTACACTTCTAACTTTTTCAATTCGTTATAATTTCTATTAAGGCGTTTTATAAGTATGCCGTAAATTAATTTATAGAATAACCAAAAGAACAATAAAAAAATAGCGAAAGTACCTATAGAAACTGCAGCCATGACAAATAATTGTGTAGAAGAGGCAGCACTCAATTGCTCCTGAATTTCCGGATGTTCGCGTAATGATAAATAAAATACAATTGGAAAACTTATTAAGGCTAGTATGATATTAAAAAGTACATAGTATTTAATTATTTTACGAGTCTTAAGAATGCTTTTCATGAGTTTTCTAGCATTATCAGTTACTGATATAGCACTCTGTGCTTTCCAAAGTAGATAAACAAATAAGATAATAACTGCATAACTAATAATATTCATTGTATTATAAATCCAACTATGACTCATTTCTGAGAGCTGTGATTTCATACGGTCAGAAAGAACAAAGGGTAAAAAGTTGATTAAAATCCAAAACACCAATTCAGCCAAACTAATGTAAAATAATGTTTTTACAATAGATGATGATTTTCTGTGGCTCATCTTATATATATCGCTATCCGAAAATGTTTGAAACTGATTTTCGTTTTGCTTCCAGTCTTTCTTCAATAATTCTAATTCATCCATAATTTTACGGATTTAGTATGGTTCTTAATTTCTTTTTTACACGGTTCATCTTAACACGTGCATTGACTTCAGTAATACCTAAGGTTTCACTGATTTCCCTATAATCTTTATCTTCTAAATATAATAGGACCAAAGCTTTCTCAATATCATTTAATTGATGTACAGCTTGGTATAAAAGTTTTAACTGTTGTTCTTCAGTATCATCATAGTCTTCCGCTTTAATTTTAAATTCTACAGCATCAAACCCTTGCGTTGTTATTCGTCTTTTCGATTTTCTGTATAACGTTATTGCTGTGTTTAATCCTACACGATACATCCAAGTACTAAATTTGGCATCACCTCTAAATTTAGGGTAAGCTCGCCATAATTGTATAGTAATTTCTTGAAACAAATCGTTATGAGCATCTACATTATTAGTGTACAAGCGGCACACCTTATGCACAATGTTCTGATGTTTCTGCAACTGTTCTACAAAACTTTTTTCTAGTTCTTTATTCAATTGATGAGTTAGGTTGGTTATCTAATTAGTAGTGTAAGTTTCTGTTTTGTTACAAATTTATTTAACTAAAGTTAAAAAGCCATTCTTTTACCTGTATTATTCGTAAATTTACTGTAGTAAATTCCTCTATTATTTTATGAATATCCCAGATACAAATAATTCAAGAATCGTCATCATAGGAGGCGGTTTTGCAGGTGTTAATTTAGCTAAGTCTTTGGCAAACAAAAATGTTCAGGTTGTCCTTGTAGATAAACATAATTACCACACATTTCAGCCCTTATTATATCAGGTTTCTAGTTCTGGTTTAGAGCCAGATTCTATTGCTTATCCACTTCGTAAAATAATTAAAAAACATAAAAATTCATTTTTCAGACTTGCTGAGGTAGAACAAATTTTACCTGAGTCTAATGAAATTATAACCTCAATTGGTCATTTAACGTATGATTATTTAGTAATTGCTACTGGTACAAAAACAAACTATTTTGGTAATAAAGCTATTGAATCTAATAGTATGCCAATGAAATCGGTACCTCAAGCTTTAGATATTAGAAGTTTAATATTAGAGAATTTTGAGAAAGCGGCAATTGCCAATTCAGAAGCAGAAAGAGAAGCTTTTCTAAATTTCGTAATTGTAGGCGCTGGACCAACAGGAGTAGAGTTGGCTGGTGCTATAGCAGAACTTAAGAATAATATACTACCTAGGGATTACCACGATTTAAACCCAGAGGACATGCACATTCATTTATTAGAAGGCGCAGACCGTGTTTTGCCACCAATGAGTGAACATGCTTCTAAGAAAGCAGAAATGTTTTTAAAGCGTTTAGGTGTAAAAGTAAGTTGCAATACAATTGTAAAACATTACGACGGAACAACAGTAACTACAAATGCTGGTTTAGCTATGGAATCTGAAACCTTAATTTGGGCAGCTGGTGTTACAGGTGCTCCAATTCATGGTTTAAAACCAGAAGCTATAATGGAAAGAGTAAACCGTTATAATGTCAATCGATTTAATCAAGTGGACGAATATGCCAATATTTTTGCCATTGGAGATATCGCCCTAATGCCAACGGAAGCATATCCTAAAGGTCATCCGCAAGTGGCACAACCAGCTATTCAACAAGGTAATTTATTAGGTAAAAACCTATTGCGTTTAATAGATAATAAACCTTTGAAACCTTTTGTATATAAAGACAAAGGATCAATGGCAACAATAGGTAGAAATAAAGCTGTTGTAGATTTAAAGCATTATAAATTTGGTGGTTTTTTTGCTTGGTTTATATGGATGTTTGTGCATCTCATGTCTTTAGTTGGATTTAGAAATCGAGTGATTGTGCTTTTCAACTGGACGTACAATTACATTAATTTTGATAAAGCTGCACGTCTAATTATTCGTCCTTTTAAGAAATAAGTATTTTGATTGTTGGTTTATAGTTATTGTTTTGATGATTATAACTTAAACTATTGTTTTTCTTTCTAACCATTTATAATATTCAATTCGTCATTTAAAAGTTACAGTTGAGTAACTTAGAATTCTGAGTACATGTAAAATTGTAGAAGTTTGTCTCATCAATTAAAAAACGAACTTTTAATCAATCAAAATCATGAGCAAGCTAATCACTATTCTAATTTTATTAATCTTCGGAGCTGTCAATGCGCAAACTACCATTTCAGGTAAAGTAATCGATACAAAAAATGAGCCTATTTTTGGAGCTAACGTTTATTTAGAAGGAACTTATGATGGCGCAACAACCAATGAAGTAGGCGAGTTTACCTTTTCAACAGAAGAAACAGGAACACTAACTTTAGTGATTTCATTTTTATCGTTTGAAACAAAAACGATACAGAAGGACGTTTCAGAAATGAAGCAACTTCTTATCAAGTTAAGAGAAGATGTAGAATCTTTAGATGCTGTAGTTTTAAGTGCTGGTACGTTTGAAGCCAATGATAATAGCAAGGTTTCTGTTCTTAAACCGTTAGATGTAGTTACCACAGCAAGTGCCTTAGGCGATTTTGTTGGCGCATTACAAACCTTACCTGGTACATCTAATGTATCGGAAGATGGTCGTCTGTTTGTAAGAGGTGGAAATGCAGACGAGACTCAAATTTTTATAGATGGTATAAGAGTTTTTACACCATATACACCTTCTCCTAACAATTCGCCTACACGTGGACGATATTCGCCATTTTTATTTGATGGTATTACGTTCTCAACTGGTGGATATTCTTCAGAATATGGTCAAGCTTTGTCTAGTGTACTGCTTTTAAATACTGTAGATGAACCCGTTCAAGAAAAAACTGATATTGGTATTATGAGTGTAGGTGCTACCTTAGGAAACACCCAAAAATGGGATAACTCTTCACTTAGTTTCAATGTGTATTACATAAATTTAGGACCATATTTAGAAGTTTTTAAAGATCGAAACGATTGGGAAACACCTTATAGTGGCGCACAAGGCGAAACAGTTTTTAGACAAAAATTAAACAATGGTATGCTAAAGTTTTATGCTGCTTTTGATACTTCAAAATTTAAACTTACCCAAGAGGATATCAATTACGAGGATGGTATAGATTTTAAATTAAACAATAGCAATTTCTACGTAAATACATCTTACAAAGGTGTTTTAGGATCAAACTGGACTATGACTACAGGCTTAAGTTACACGTACGCAAAAAATAAATTAGGAATTGAAGCTAGTGATATTGATGGTGCTGAAAACTCAGCACATATTAAGATGAAACTAAAAAAACGTTTCCATAGTAGATTCAAACTTAATTTTGGAGTAGAACAATTTGTTACAGATTACAAAGAGAATTATAGTGATGATACATTAGATGAGACTTATGGTTACGATAATAATATCACAGCAGGTTTTGCAGAAGCAGATTTTATTTTTTCAAAAGATTTGGCCTTAAAAATTGGTATGCGAGCGGATTATAGTTCTGTATTTAAAACAACTGAAGTTGCGCCAAGAGCTGCATTGGCTTACAAAACCTCAAAAAACGGTCAGTTTTCTCTAGCTTATGGAAACTTTTTTCAAAACCCAAATAGGGACGTGCTAAAGTTTAGTCAAGATTTAAGAGCAGAAAAAACGTCGCATTACATTTTAAACTATCAATACGTGAACAACGGTAAAATATTTAGAGCTGAAGCTTACAGAAAGGATTATGATAACTTAATTAAATACAATACTGATTTTGTGCAATTTGATAGTGATTTTAACAGCTCAGGTGATGGCTATGCACAAGGTTTAGATTTTTTCTGGAGAGACAACACAAGTATTAAAAATGTAGACTACTGGTTAAGCTATTCATACTTAGATACAGAACGTAATTATCAAAATTTTGAAACATCAGCTCAACCCAATTATGCTACTAATCATAACTTATCAATAGTTGGTAAATATTGGATTGATAGCTGGAAAAGTCAAGTTGGTTTATCGTATAGTTTTTCATCTGGTCGTCCGTTTACAAATCCTAACACTAATCAATTATTGAGCGAGCGTACAAAATCGTATAATAGCTTAAGTCTTAATTGGGCTTATTTACTAGATCAGCAAAAGATATTATACTTCTCCGTGAATAATGTTTTAGGGTTTAGAAATATTAATGGCTATCAATATTCTAATACGCCTGATTTTAATGGTCAATTTAACAGAAGAGCATTAACACCAGCTGCAGATCAATTCTTTTTTGTAGGTTTCTTTTGGACGATTAGTGAAGATAAAACGGATAATCAGCTAGATAATTTATAAAAATGTTAGGGTTTTAAACATGATGAATGTCATAATTCTAAAGGATTATGATAAGTAAATTTACATTATAAAATTAAACGTCATGGAACTCAAAAAAAACCCAAAAGCCAATGTAGGTCGAAACAGCAGTTTATACTTTGCTGTTGGCTTAAACGTAATGTTACTCCTTACATATATAGGACTAGAACATAAGACTTACGAAAAAGATAATATTACAGCAGATGTATTAATGTTAGATGAGCAATTTGATGAGGACATTCCTATTACAACAATTAATATTCCGCCTCCTCCACCTCCTGCTCAAAAACCTATTATCACAGAGTTGATTACTATTGTTGAAGATGTAGAAGATGTTGAAGAAACTGTTGTGAAAAGTACAGAAATAGGGCAAGATGATATTATAGACGATAGAGAAATAGGTATAGAAGAAGTAGAGGTTGTAGAAGTAGAGGAAGATATAGAAGTTCCATTCTCAGTGATTGAGAAAGTGCCAACATTTCCAGGTTGTAAAGGGACAAATGCACAATTGAGAAAATGTTTTGAAGAGAAAATGCAAGCACATTTATTGAAAAATTTTAAGTATCCGCAAGCAGCAGCAGAGCTGAATATTCAAGGAAGAGTATTTGTGTTTTTTATCATAGATAGAACAGGTAGAATTACCAAAATTAAAAGTAGAGGTCCTAATCCATTGTTAGAAGCCGAAGCACAACGAATTATGAGTTTACTACCAAAAATGGAACCAGGTAAGCAGAGAGATAGAACTGTTAGCGTTCCTTATAGTATTCCTATAAACTTTAAATTACAAATATAAATAGACAACTAATTTATTAAGCTGACACAGTCAAAATCATTGAATCTAAATATTCATTGTGTTTTGGCTGTGTTTTTTTGCATAAAATAATATCAGTAACTATTATTTATAACTCCGGATTCTGCAATACATACCAATTGCATAATTCATCATCACAAGTAAAAGTGCCTGATGGTATTAATCCTATTTTCTTTAAAATTTTATTAGAAACCGTATGATTTACAAGCGCAGCTGCACCAATTTCTTTTAGTTTTAAATCCTTAAAACCATAATCTAATGAGGCTATAGCGGCTTCTGTGGCAAAACCTTTTCCCCAAAATTGTTCTTTGAGTCTATAGCCAATGTCGTAATAGTTAAATTCTTTTCTTACATAATCTTCATATTTCAAACCTGACCAACCTACAAATTTGTTCGACGATTTTTCAATCATAGCCAATCGACCCAATCCATTAGTTTTATACTGTTGTAAGATATTTAATATCATGGCTTCAGATTGTTCTAGGGTTTTAACTGGTTTGTTTCCTAAAAACAAATGCACTTTTGGGTTAGAATCTAATTCAAAAAAATCGTGTTTATCAGCAATTGTAATTGGTCTTAAAATTAGACGTTCCGTTTCTATAATTGTATCCATTTAATTTTTTTTATCGTATTCAATGATAGTTTGTTTCAGTTTTTTAGCTGCAGAGTGGTTAAATTTAAAATCCATTATATTTAAATTATGATGTTCTGAAGCCCATTTAAAAAATAATTGATAGGACTGTTGCCTTTCTTGGTATTCAGTTTCAAAATCTGGAATTTCAGATTCATATATTCGGTATATTTTAGAATCTTTAATTTCAAACCTTCTAATTGACTTATAGGGTGTAACATTTAATAAACGATCTCTATCACAATGATAAGTTGAGAGTACTTCAATTTCGCTATCGTCAACGAGTACAATGATATAATTCATTTTATCATTCATAACATTTCCCCAAGCATAGTTACTGGCATAATTCGTTTTACTACTTATGGTTTTATCTTTATTAAAATACTCTGCAAAATCTTTATGAAGTAATTGAAAAGTCGCAATAGAATCCTTTTTATTATAGGCACTAATAAAATCTTTTACAATTACAGATGCGCTTGTTTTAGGATATATCGCTAAACTGTCCATAGAAGACGTATAAAATGTTTTTAAGTTTTCTAAACTATCTATTTCGCGTTGTAATTGTAAATTGAGTTTATTAAATTTTTCTTGCCTTTCCACTGACTGATAATAGGAGTAAATCAACATATTTATAGCATCGTTTCCATAAGCGTCAATAGCTTCAGGATAAGAATTATTTATAATTGATAAAAAATCTTTTAGATGATTATTACCATTTGAAGACTTGTTTTTAACAATCTCTAATAGTTCTTTATTTTGCTTGAAATATGATGTCATTTTATTAAAATCTGATTCAGAATAATCTAAATTTTCTATAATTTCTAGAGTGTCTTCAAAAATTAATGGCTCTGCTGATTTTGTTTTTATTTGACTATAACCAAAGGCCGAAATAAAAAGACAGATGAGTAGTATGACGTTTATTTTTTTTAACATTAGTAGAATTTTGGCCTTGAGTAGTATTAATTTCAAACAAAATATAACAAAAATTTAGTCATATAGATTTAAGTCTGTATCTTTTATCTCTAATTTACTTTATAAATCCATAATTAGCAAAAAAAATCAATTAGATGAAACAAATTATAACATTTGGAGAGGTTTTAATGCGTATATCACCAAGAGGAAATAAAAAGTTTATGCAATCTAATATTGTTGAATTTTATTTTGGTGGTACAGAGTTAAATGTAGGTATTTCTATTGCTAATTTTGGTGGTAATGTAAAACACATTAGTGCAGTTTCTGAAGATTTTATTGGAGATACAGCCATTTCTTATATTAGAAAATTTGGTGTAAGTACATCTTCTGTTGTACGATCTAGGCGACCTTTGGGTGTTTATTTTTTAGAAGTAGGTGCTGTAATGCGACCAAGTCAAATTTCTTATAACAGATCGCACTCTTCGTTTTCTGAAATTTTACCATCTATGGTAGATTGGGAAAAGGCCTTGAAAAAAGGAAATTGGATGCATTGGACAGGTATTACACCAGCGCTAACGCAAGGTGCTTATGATACTTTAAAAGAAGGTTTAAAATTAGCAAAGGAAAAAGGGATAACAATATCTGCAGATCCTACATACAGAAGTGGTTTATGGAAATACGGACAAGATCCTAAAGAAGCTTTAATAGAATTACTTGGCTATTCTACTATTTTTATTGGTGGAATCAACGAAATTAATGAGGTTTTAGGAACAGATTACAGCTATTCTAACGACGATTTTAAAAAGGCGAGTCAGCAGCTTATGGAAACATTTCCATCCATAGAGAAAGTGTTTGATAAAATACGAACTTCATTAAATGCGTCTTGGCATAAAATTAGAGCTCGTATGTGGAATGGCACAGAATTTAGAGAAACTGAAGATTTAGATATTACACATATTGTAGATAGAATTGGTACTGGTGATGCCTTTGCAGGTGGCTTAATTCATGGTTTACAACATTACGATGATTATAAAGCCATGTTATTTGCATGTGCTGCTTGTGCATTAAAACATACTTATGAAGGTGATGTGAATTATAGCAATGTCGATGACGTAATTAAAATAATTGAAGGAAATATTTCTGGTCGTTTTGTGAGGTAAGATTCAAGTATCGTGAAGATTAAAGGGTTTTAAAAACTCTTTACTGTTATGCAAATTACCATTCGCGCCAAAGGTCTGCAATTCCTTCGCCATCTGCATAGTCTATAGGGTTTAAGCCAGAAGCTATTGTAATCTGGTCAATTAGTTCGCAAAGATCTTCTCTTTCTCCTGTTTCTATAAGTGATTCATCTGTTGCACTTAAGTGATTTAGTTTATTAATAGCATTTTTAAACAAGCCTAGTTTCTTTTTTTCAGTTGCATGTTCTCCAAAATTAATTAATTTATTAATGAGATCATCAAATATTTGTTTTGCAGCGTCACAATTTTCTTGAGTATATTGCTCCATGTCGTACTCAAAATAATTTTCCCTCCAACTTTTAAAGGGATAGATTGCTTTTGTTTTATTTAACTTTTCAGAATAAGACAAACTATCATCTAACTTTAGATTTAAATTTTCATTTGAAATATTCTTTTCTGAAACAGTATTTTTTGGAGGAATTTTTAATGATTTTTTATTTTGATTTGTATATAGGTATATCGCACCACGTATTACTAAATAACCAATAAATATGTACAGCATTTTATTCATATCACAAATGAGAATTAATTTTAACAACTACAAAACCAAAGAAGAAATCGCTAACAGTAGTAGACTATATTTCGTTTTGAGCTTCAAATTAGTTAAAATGTTTTTGTTTTACAGAAACTGTTGTTATAAGAACAGTTGTCACTAAGATACTAATAAATCAAAAATGTAGGAGAAATACATCTATAAACTTACAACTTGTATAATGAGTCCAAACACACCAAGGATTAAGCATAGCGGAATAAATAATTTAGAATCGGCTTTAGCGAAATTAGTGTGTTTCACTTTTTTAAATAATCCTACGTAATTGAAATCTCCAATCGCTCTAATTATAAAAAGTGAAGGAATTATCCAACATGCATAAATAAGAAATGCATTTGGAATATTCAATTGCAGAAAACCAGCTTTTATAACATAAACAAGAGCAAATAAAGCTAGAATTAAGGCAACTAGTAATGTTGCAAACTTTGGGATAGAAGGTGAATTGGTTTCATTCTCATGGGTTGGAATAACACTTTTTAATGCCCATTTACCACCAAAAAGCCAGTAAAAATGTACTAATGATAAAAATGAAAATATAAGAATTAAGATTAATGATAGTATTGAGATCATCATACTTCCGCTAATTGAAAAATTTGTTCATTTTGTTTTCTATTAATAGAAGATGGTGTTAATTTTAAAACCTGATTTCGGAAACCAATTAACAACGGATTTTTAAGATGCGCTATTTTGCCAACTCGCCAACTCGTTTTAACAACTTGGTGTGCTTTTGGTAATCTTAACTTTTGAAACACAGAAAATGCTTTTTCTGTGTTATACTTCGCTAGACATTCTGAAAGTACGTAAGCGTCTTCTATAGCTTGGCATGCACCTTGTCCCATATTTGGAGTGGCAGCATGTGCCGCATCACCAATTAAACATGCATTGCCCTTATACCAAATATCTGTAGGTTTTAAATCTGAAATTTCTGCAGTATTTATATATGCTTTATTAGTAGCCTTTATAATGTTTTTAATTAATGAATGATAGGTATAAAAATATCGATCTAATTGACCAACAGAGAATTCATCTTTATTTTGTTTAAAAGCTTTTAAGGCATACCAATACACTTTATTTTCTGCTATTTGAACAAACCCAAAACGCTCAGATTTTCCCCAAGCTTCATTTAATTCATTTTGAAAGTTTAATGGTAATTGATATTCTGTAACACCTCGCCAACAAATTTGCTTTGCATTTCTAATGTTGTTATTTGGTAATATATTTTCCCTAACTACAGAATTTAGTCCATCTGCACCAATAAGCGTCGTAGATTTAATTTGTTTTCCGTTTTCAAAATTTAAAGTGTAACCATTTGCAGTTTTCTCTAATGCGGTAAGCTTATGGTTAAGCTTAATTTCTGTAGATTTTAATTGTTTAATTAGTAACTGTTGTAAAGTACCTCTATGAATAGCAATACTTTTAGTTTGGTGCTTTTTTTCAAAGTATGAGAAGTCAATTTTAGAAAGTGGCTTCAAATTAGATTTAGTAATATTCATTGAAGACATAACGTTACCATTGGCTTCAATTATTGGTCTTAGACCTAGCTTGTCAAAAACTTGCATAGCATTATTAGCCAAAATGATACCAGCACCAACTGGTTTTATGCTTTCTGCTTGTTCAAAAATTCTTGTTTTTATGCCTTTTTGTTCAAGTGCAATTGCAGTGGTTAGTCCTCCAATGCCTGCGCCAATAATGTCGATGCTCATATTTTTTTAGTTGTTGACAATTGTTTTTATCTAACTCCCTTTAAAACAACTAATTTAATAAATATATGATGAAAAACACCTCGCAAACTCGTAAGATTTTTTATCTACAAAATAGGGTAGAAGCTCATATTAAAACGCAAAGATTGCTGCTGTAGATTATGATTTAAGTGCTTAAATCTGTTTCGTCCCAAGCTACATCTTTAGAGAGCATCCAGGTTAATGAATGTCTGCGCTCGTGAATTACGCCTCCATTTCCCATAGGATCAAAACCTTGTGGTACTGTGTCTCTGCCTAATTGTGCACTTCTAATAGCATTATGTAAGCAATAGAATAAATCTTCTTTTTGTTTTAAAGTTTCCATTGAGAGTGTTTCTTTTTCTTCTATCCAACGTTCTACACTTTGATCTAGGGGACAGCTAAAATTCATTAATATATCTTGCATTTGTTCGCTAGACATCATTTCTCCTATAATTTCAGGTTCCTTGTATCCAAAAAACCAAGCTAATGGCCAAGCGTTTTCAAATTTCCATCCTATGGCATTTCTGGCCTGTTCATTGTCTCGTGTTTCGATAAGAATTCCCATCTCATTGGTATCCATAAAATCTTTGAGACCATTTTTATCTATAAATTCTAGGATTTTATCACTTTCTAAATTGTCTTCAGGAATCATTAACCAAAGCACTAATGCTTTTATGGCATTGAGCCGTTTTGCAATTTCAATAGGAGGTCTTAATTCACGTTCTAATTCTGTAGGCAATGAACTTGCTGGTCTAAAGCCAGCATTAAGACAAATAGTTAAATTATTTAGCCTTAAATCTGTCATCCAAGGCACCTTTTTATACGTTTCTAAAGTGGCTTTATTATTAGTGTCATTTTGGTTGTTACTATTGTTGTTATCTTTTGAACCAAATAATTTTTTTAGAAAACTCATGTTATTAGTTTGTGTTTTAGGTATTGTTAAATGTTATTGAAGCTCTTAATCACAGCCACCACAGCTACTGCAACCGCTATCACATGATGATCAGCGAGAAATGTCGTATTCAGAATCAAAATGAGAAAATACACCTGATGTTACAACTAATAATAGAATAATAAATGTGTGTTTCATAATAATATAGATTTTGGTCAATGTGTTTGATTAAAGTTTTAAAATCTATGATACCTAATACCTAACCTTATGATTTTATCAACTTCTTCACAATATCATTTTGGTCGGTTTTTATTTTTAAGATATAGAATCCAGGATTTAAATCTTTTACATTATAACTTGCAGATTCTGAAAATGTCTTCAGTAATTTTCCCGAAATGGTATATATTTCTACTGAGTCTACATGTGCGTTATTTGATAGATCTAGCTTAAAAAACTCAAGTATTGGATAAGGGTACACTGTTAGATAACTATCAAATTCATAGTCATCTGTACTTAAATTTTGAACCACTTCAGTAAAAACTGTATTTGTTATTATTGGAGAATTATAATCAAAATAAATACTTGCGTTGCCACTCATTATATCTCCTATTTGTGTTGTTGCTATAGGTTTAATTTTATAAGCAATGTAGCCTTTGCTGTTTGGTTCATCTACAGCTTCATATGGTAAATTAATGTTGTCGAACAGAAATTGCACCTCATTATTGTTGGTAATACTCACTTGATAATCGTGACTAGAACTTACTATTTGTAAAGTACTCCAATCTAATTCTGAATCTAATACATCTTCTATAATCACAAAAGTTGCATTTGCGCTACCAGTATTCTGAAATCTTATAATATAATCCAAGTATTCACTTGTTTCATTTGCAGTAATAGTTTCGCCTTGTAACACCCTTTTATCATTAGGATCAAAGGCATTCACAACTATTTGATCTAGATAATACGTGTTATCATTTGGTGTATAATCGTTTGCATTTGGCATCACAACCGCTGTAAAGTTTAAAACATCATCTGCATTTAGAGTTGGAGGGACAACATTTTGCATAGTAATGTCTATTGCCTTGCTTTGAAATGGTTGTAATGTTCCTAGACTAAAATCTATACTGCTTGATAAAGCAGTGGATTCACTAGGATTTGCAGAAACGAAGGATTGTTTAGTGTCATCAAAAGTAAATGTTGAAGAAACGTTGTTCATAATTTCTGTACCCATATTTTTAATTACTAAACTGTAAGTAGATACAAAACCTGGTCTTGCGTCATTTATTGGTAGAATAGTAATATTTAAATCTTCCACATTTTGATTTGCAGTTAAGCAAAAATCTATAATCTCTGTGGCATTTGTGCTATTTAAAGTTGAGGTTTCTGTTGCAGGATTAGCAGTAAAATAATCAGGAAGATTGACAACGTTAAGATTAAAATTACCTTCATTTGCTGCAATAGAATACGAACCATTTAAAACAGTTACTCCATAAATAAAGTTGTTACCAGTGGCATTTACTAAAAGATCTTCTACAGGTATATCATTGTCATCACAACCATTATTATCAATGTCGTATAGAAAAGTTCCAGAAATTGAATACTCAATACAACTAGAGCTTAAATTATCTCCTATAATCCACCAATCTAATTCATTTTCTAAATAAGACCTTACTTGGCTATCACAATATTCTATATCATAAGCTTGAAGTGTTTTATTTTGTAAACCAGACTGAACCAAAGCTAAAAGTAAAGCATCATAGTTATCAGTATTCATTGATGTATAGCCAACAAAAGATAAACTAGTAGAACCACTAGAAAAATCAGATACGTTTTCAAAATTCCAACTTGAAATATCTTGGTTAAACATCGTGGCATTATGAAAAACCCCTTTCATGCTAATCACGTTGGTTGTGTTCCAATTATCTACCGGTTGATTAAATGACGTGGCATCCTTAAACATTTCCCTAATACTAAGATTATTAGATAAATCCCAATCATTTAAAGGCTCGTTAAATGAGGAAGCACCTTGAAACATACCTCTCATAGATATGGCACTTGAGGTATTCCAATCATTGAGGTTCTGATTAAACGAAGATGCATTATAAAACATAAAACCAAACTCCACTACATTAGATACATTCCAGTTATTTAAAGGTTGATTAAAGCTATATGCGTTTCTAAACATCCAATACATATCTGTGACATTAGATACATTCCAATTATTTAAAGGCTGATTAAAAACACCATTATCCTCGGGAAAAAAGCCAAACATACCAACCATATTGGTAACATTAGAAACATCCCAAGAATTAATGTTTTGATTGAATGATAAGGCTCTACCAAACATAGACTGCATATCAGTTACATTAGAAACATCCCAAGTATCTAAAGGTTGATTAAAAGCGAATGCTTCATTAAATAAACTAGACATATCAGTGACATTAGAAACATCCCAATCATTCATTGGTGAATTAAGAGAATGACAACCATTAAACATATTAATCATAGTTGTTACCAAACTTAAATCAGGTATGTCAGCTGCATTAATCACTAAATTTTTTAAGCCATAAAAGGCATTTTCCATTGTAATCCATTGCGCAGAACCCCATTGTTCAATTGATTTTACTTTATCCTTCATATAATATCCAGACGCACCATTGTAGTGAACTCTGTTAATATCCCCAGAAACTACTATGGTGTATATTCCTGGCGCACTATAGGTGTGATGTATTGAGGAATTAGCAACATCATCATCCGTTAAGATAGTTCCATCTCCTACATCTATGGTAAAATCGCCTCCACTAAATGGATATTTAACACCTAAACCTGTATCATAGTCTACCTCGTAAGTCATAATAAAATCATTTTCATTTTGGCTATAACTGATAAGAAAAAGGAATATGGCTAATAATGTGGTGGTATATTTTAACATCATAGATTTAGTGGTTTTTATGAACTTGATTAAAACTTATGTGCAACCTAAAAGCGCAGGTCTAGCTGATTGGTTAAAGCATTAAAGTTAGTAAATAAATCGGAATATAATTTCTCAAATTACTGACGTAATTTGAAATTGTGGTTAGTAGGCTGGGACTTTTATAAAGAACATGAATTGTTAATCATAGTTCTCAGTTTTTCAAAAGCTTTTCACTTCTGTTCAGTTTGGGATATTTTGCAATAAACTTGATTAAAACAGAATCCGTTAATTTAATTTTTTTAAATGCTTTGGAGTCTGTTATAGATAGGTTAGATGTATAATTAATTCCGTTATAATTAAAATTTGCTGTGAGTGATGGCGAGCTTTTAGCGCCATAGTACGTTTTCACAATTACACCTTTAATATAAATGCCTTCACTATCAATTTTGTTATTTATTTTGGATGCGTTAAGGTAGATTAACAAGGAAAACAGGGCGAAAATGCCTAATGATAAATAATACAGTGTTTTCCTTTTCATTTTCGGCTGTATTTATGTCATATTTCCGAAAAATATAGCCGTGTTTGCAAAATGACAAAGCCCAACTAATATAAAAAACTCAATATGGTATAATTCCTTATACCAAAATGTATTAATGGTAATTTCTAAACTAACTATTATGGCTCCTAGAACAATTAAGACTTTTTTTAATTAGTTTTTTATTTTAAGTTCTTGTTGCTCCATTCCATTATTTTAGTCAAATTCTCTTTTAATGATTTTCCTTTTTCTGTTAGTCGGTATTCAACTTTGGGCGGAATTACAGGATATGCTTTTCGGTCTATTATTTTTAATTTTTCTAAATCTTTAAGTTGTTGGGATAACATTTTTTGACTTATTCCGTCTATTGCTTTGTCTAATTCGTTAAAACGCATTACCTCATTTAAGAGCAAAAGCCAAACGATTACAGGTTTCCATTTTCCGCCAATTTGCTCCATAAATAGCGTAATAGGACATTCGTTGGCTTTTTGGTATTTTTTTTCAATTATTTTTTCGTCTTGTTTCATATATAACTACACTTTTACAACGTAATGGTTAGTTACTTACTAAGAGGTAAGTACTTGTTAAATATAAAGTTATTTGTCAAATTTGCTTAAAAAAATAAATGAAAACTAAAACAATTTTAATAACTGGTGGAACTACAGGAATTGGTTTTGCTTGCGCAAAATATCTTTTAAATTTAAAATATCAGGTCATAATTACAGGAAGAACTAAAGAGAATTTGGATAAAGCGATTTTAGATTTAGGTAATAATGTTATCGGAATTTTATCAGACACATCATCTTTAAAAGATATTGATAATTTAGTTTTACAAGTGAAAAAGCAATTCGGAACTATTGATGGATTATTTGTAAATGCTGGTATTTTTAAAGCATCTCGTTTTGAAAGCACTTCTGAAGCAGTATTTGATGAAACAATAAACGTTAATTTTAAAGGAGCTTTTTTTACAGTTCAAAAATTTGTTCCTATTTTAAAAAATCCGTCGAGTATTGTGTTAAATACTTCTATCGTAGTTTTTAAAGCATTTGCTGATACAAGTATATACACAGCCAGTAAAGCTGCTCTAGAAAGTATTGCTAAGGTTTTAAATATTGAACTTTCTAGTAAAGGGATTAGAGTAAATATTGTAAGTCCTGGTGTTACGGAAAGTCCTATTCAAAAAAAATCAGGAATGAGTGATGAAGCTATTTCTAATCTTCTAGAGCATTTCTCATCAACTTCTCCAATAGGAAGAATTGTTCAGCCTGCAGATATAGCTCCAATAGTAGAGTTCTTACTATCAGATAAATCTATGGTTTTAAGAAATGAAAAAATCGTTGTAGATGGTGGCACAACACTGTAAAGCGTGTCATCATTCTAGATGTGTAAGATCTATAATGTGGTTTATACATTAAAGTTAGCAAATAAAAACCGAATATAAAATCTGGAAGGATTTTAAGAGTAATATAGAACAAGTGATAATTAAGATGGAGTTGAACTTGCTAACTTTTAAATACATTAATTTCTTGAGTGAAGCCCAATTGTGTTTCCATCTCTATCCATTAAAATAGAAACAAAACCAAACTCTCCAATAGACATTTTTGGTCTTATAATTTTTCCTCCTGCTTTTTCAACTAAATTTTCTTCAGTTGTACAATCTAAAGATTCAAAGTAGATAATGGTATTGTTGCTGTTGGGTACAAAATTTTCTTTTTCTACTAATGCACCAGTAATATTTAGCCCTTTAGGATCAAATGGGAAACCGGATTGTTTACCAAATTCAATAGGAAAATCAACGAGTTTAATATTAAAAACAGTTTCATAAAACGCTTTTGCATTGTTTAAGTTAGATACATGGATGTCGAACCAGTTTACAGGATTTACGTTTTTCATTTTAATTACATTTATATTTTGTTGCGTTATTGCATTGCAAAGATGCTACGACTTTAAAATATAAAATTGTAAAAATGGGACAAGGCTAATCTTTGCTGTCAAAAATTAAAGACATCTTTAAATCGTTTCCGTAAAACGCTTTAGGTGTGAGACCTGTAAACTCCTTAAAGTCTTTTATAAAATGTGCTTGGTCAAAGTATTCATTTTTATACGCTAAATCTGTGAGACTTGTAACTTCGTTGTTTAACAACGATTTTAATGCATTTTGAATGCGAATAGTTTTAGAAAGTTGTTTTGGACTTAACCCAATTGTTGATGAGAATTTCCGCGTTAATTGTCTTCGATTAATATTATTTTTCTCTGATAATTCATTTACAGAGAATTGTCCATTGGCTTCTATAATTGTATCAATTGTGGCATTTACAATGCTGTCTATAACGTTCTTTTCTGTCAATCTTTCTAACAAAAAAGTTTCAATTAATGTAATTCGCTGAGACGTAGAATTAGCATTTAAAATTTGCTCTCCAATTTTGTCTCCATCGTTCCCAAATAGTTGATGTAATGGTACAGCAGTGTTTTGAATTTCCTTTATCGCTATGTTAGCAAAAGGTAAGAATCCATTTGGTTGAAATCTAACCACAAAAGAGCCTGTGGTTCCTAACGGTTCTACAACATACGGTTTAGTTAATTGCCCTATTAAAAAACATCTTGGTAGCACTATACTTTCTTTATCATTGATATGATGTTTATAAGTATCTCCATAATGAAAGATAAGTTTCATTGTTCCATCTGGCACAATTGTGTTTTTTCTAGGAGTGTTTTCTAAATCACTTTCTAAATTCCAGTAGCATTTAACCCACTGTTTTAAACTTTCTTGTGGTTCAAATATGTTGTGATTCATTTTGAGTTTTTATTTTTGCTAAGATTGCTACACGTGTTTTTATATGAAAGCGAAACTTTTTTAAACACTAAAGTTAGCAAATATATCATAGTTAGATTGTCTATAAGGACTTTCTTAAATTGGCTCTGACTTGCAATAAATTATATAGGGTTGTCGTGCGTATGTGTTTTTTCAATTCAGTATTTTATTCATTACTAAATTCTCGTAAGTATTTGATTCCATTGGGAAGTCCACATTACCTATTGAGGTGTAACCTTGTCTTTTGTAAAAGGCTATTGCTCTATCATTTTTAATATAAACCTCCAGATTAAATTCGGCAAATCCATTTTGACGAACTTCTTTCTCCGTTTCATTTATAAGTCCGTACCCAATTCCTTTTCCGTAAAATCTTTCCAAGACATATAATTTACTCAATTCAGGAACAGATGTTTTTCTAATCGGACAAGTGCTGTCATAGATAATTTCAGCAACTCCAATAGGATTTCCATTCTGATAAGCAATTATTAATCGGCTTGGTTTTTCTTTTATTGTACTTATAATATTTTCAGTAGAGAACCTTTTTGTAATAAAGTTCGCAAATTCAAAAGTTACTCCGTCAACTGCGTATGTCTGAATATAGACAGTTTTAAGTAATACTGATATTCTCAAAGAGTCTGAAAGTTTTGCTTTTCCGAATGAAATTTCGCCCATTTTTAGTTTAAATTAATATTATTTCGTGGGTTTACCGTAAGATGTACAACGGTTTTGTGTACGATATCGTTGTTGTTTATGCAACTAATTTAGCAAATAAAATCGAATGGAAAACGTGTAAGGATTTTATTATGTAGGTAATACTATAAATGAATTATACAAAATGTTATCTACTGGCTTTTTTCTCTTTATTCAATTGTATCAGTTTCGTTTTCTTCATCTGAATTTCTGCTCAATCTAATTCCGATAATTATCATTTGAATAATTCCAATTACCCAATAAGTAGGAAATCGTAAAAAAGTATAAACAACTTCGAAACTATCCATCCATTCTCCAACGATTTGCAGTTCGATAATCATTGAAATAAATGGAAGTACGAACCCAAACAAAATAATAACCAATAAATAACCTATTTTTTTTCAAAATTTGTCTTCCAATACTTAATATTTAGGAAGATTAAAATCGCAATAATTAAATAGTCAAAATATCCTATTAACATCTATTTATTTGATTCGTGAAAATATTCGTAAGCATAACCTTCTATTTCTCCGCTCAATTGATTTCCGTTTTCGTCTTTCAGCTCATACATTTCTTGTATTCCGCCAATCGAAGCGCAACCATCTAAACCTAAAAGTATCGAGTAAAAAACATCAGTCAACGTATTATTCATAACTTTTTCCATTATTGCATTCTGTTCGTCAGTCAGATTAAGTGATTTAATTAATTGTCCAACTTCAGTATCTGGATTTTTAGATAAATATTCTTTTAGGAAATTCTGTTTTTCGGTATAAAATGCCTTTACTAATTCTTCTGTGTTCATCGGTTTTTTTTAGCTTGCAGGTAACGCATCTTTAGATGATTTCGTTGCCTGGTTTAGCACCTAATTTAGCAAATAAAAACCGAATAGAAAATACGCGAGGATTTTTGTAAGTAGGCTTTTACCAGCAATTTTTTATACACGGTGTTGTAAGCCGTTTTTATTTTATCGGAATTGTTTTGGTTTTGTGTTTTTACGAGCATTTTCGGCTATTTCGATAATTCTTTTTAGTCTAGTTTCATCTCTTTTGGCAAGAACAACCCAACTTAATAGAATTTTCTTTGCTGATTTACTTAAACTCTCGTAATATTCTAAAGCACCTTCTCTTTTGTCAAATTCTTTTTTTAAATCTTTCGGAAGTATAAGAGCTTCTACATCATCTAGTATAAACCAAGAACCATTTGCCTTTGCCGTTTCAATAGCTTTATAGCCAGCTTCTCGAATAAGTTTTTTTGAAGTTAAATATTCTACTTTATCTTTATTTACCTTAGACCAAATACTGTTAGGTTTTCTTTTGCTAAAATATTGGATGTACCTTTCTGAGTCAATTGTTTTTTTAGTACTATCTATCCATCCAAAACAGAGTGCTTCATCAACTGATTCACTCCAACTAATAGAGGCAACTTTTGTTGATTTTTTATAAAAAACAAGCCAAACAGACTGTTTCAACTGATGATTTACTTCTAACCAGTTTCTCCAATCTGTTTGACTTTTAGGATAATATGTTTCTATTTCCTCTTTATTCATTATGCTGTTCTAACCATTTTAATATGGCTTGATTAGTTTCTTCAGGTTTTTCTTGTTGGATACAATGACCACAATCTAAACTAACTACTTCTACATTAGGAACAAAATCTGTTAAATTTTCAGATTTAGGAATCATATCTTGGTCTCCATATATCATAAGTGCAGCGTGTTTAATGATTGGATTCACGTCTGCCAATAAATGCCAATTTTGGTCAAGGTTTCTATACCAATTTATACCTCCTGTAAATCCTGATGTTTCGAAAGCAGAAACATAAACAGCCAATTCACTTTCACTCATTATAGGGTCTCCAAGTGATTTCTCTGCTTTTGCAAGATTAATCATCATCATACCTGGTTCAGGCATTGTAAGTGGTACATTTTTTCGGAACAAATTACCAAGAAATTGAGATTTGTTTTCATCCAAAATAGCATCTGCGACTCCTACTTGTCTATTAAAGTGAACAAAATAATTATCTGGTCCAAATATTTCTTCCATAAACTCTATCCAAGGTTTTTCTCCTCTTTGCATATATGGTAAAGCCAAATTTATTATTTTATTTACTTTCTCAGGATTTAATAAAGCTAGACTCCAAACAATATTTGCTCCCCAATCGTGACCAATAAAGGTAGCTTTTTCATATCCGTAGTGGTCAAGTAGAGCAACTAAATCTCCAGTTAAATGTTCAATGCCATAAGCTGTTATTTCAGTTGGGCAAGATGATTTACCATAACCTCTTTGATTTGGAACAATAACGTGATATCCAGCTTTTACAAGTTCTGGAATTTGGAAACGCCAAGAAAACGCATTTTCTGGAAATCCATGACAAAGTACAATAGGTTTACCTTTATTCTCTTTACCTGCTTCAAATACTTCAAGTTCAATACCATTGACTGAAATCATAGTTGGACTTGGAAATTCAATTGAATTAATACTTTCGTTCATTTTTGATGTCATTTTTTGTTTTACAATAATTATACTACAAAAGTAAATAAGGTCGATGACAACCTTATGGCAAGGGTCAAAAAGAGTTATTGATATTTGTCAAAATATTCTTGTAAAGTCATATTATGAGGTTCGAAATTTTCTGTTAGAATTTCTATTTTTTGAATTCTGTCTGGTCTAAAAAACCTAAACTCGTTACGTAAACGACAAAATGCAACTAAATACCAATTTTCAGAATTTAATATAGCAAATGGTTCTATTATTCTAATTGATGCAGAATTTTCCTTATTGATATATTCTATTTTAACAAGGTTATAATTAGTTAATGCATTTTGTAAATCTGATAAATTATTACTATTCCTTTCTCGATTTATGTTTTCGTCATAACGTGTACGTTCAAGAAGTATATTAGCTTTATCTTTTGTTGTATATTTTAGAATTGATTTTATTTTATCTATTGCTTCCGAATAGTCCTTTACAAATGATGCATCCTTACTATTTAGCACTAATTGTTCTGCAAGTATTAAAGCATTTGCTTGTTTTTCGGTAAACATTACAGGTGGGATTTTATATCCTTCCATTAATGTATAGCCTTTTCCTTCTTTTGTTAATACAGGAACACCAGATTGTTCCAATGCCTTAATGTCTCTGTATATAGTTCTTTTGCTAATATTAAATTTATTAGCTAATTCCGAAGCAGTTACAATTCGTTTGGTCTGTAATTGAATTAAGATTGCTGTTAATCTTGATAGTCTATTTGTTTCGGAATAATCCATTTTTCAATGTAGTTATTAGTTTTTTCAAATGGCTTACAACGTGTTTGTATATGGTTTGTTGCGTGGTTTAAGCACCTAATTTAGCAAATAAAAACCGAATAGAAAATCCGCGAGGATTTTCGTAAGTAGGCTAGAACCAGCAATAAATTATATACGGTGTTAGCCATAGTTTTTATTCCGTTAAATTGTTCAATTCATTTTCCAATTCCGAAGTTCCATTTTTAAGTTTACAGGTTTTAATCAGTTTTGAGTTACTTTTAAAATATTCAAATAGGAATTTGGATTTATGGTAACACTTGTTGTCATTTGTTATAAATGCTTTACAGATTGAACCATAAGCCGAATGTTTTGAATCATTTAGTAAATTACTAAAATCTCCTTTTTCATTCATTGAGTCTGGAAAAAAACCAATCAAATCTAAATTCATATACGCAGTTGTATAGTAATCAATATAAGTCAAAGGATTTGTTGAAGTATCTCCTCGCAATGATAGTCCAAATTCAACGAATTCTTTTAAAGAACCACTTATACCTATCATTTTAATTAGTTCGTCCAATTGTGAAACTGAAAAGTTACAAATACTCTTTGGGTCTAATTTAAAATGTGTTTTTATTATGTCATCTCTTAAATGACCATAATTATCTGTCATTTGTTTTACAATAGTTTGCCATTGAACCAAAGGTGCTGTTGAATTATCATAAACATTTTGTTCATAGAATTCGAGAGCATTTCTATTTTCAACGTCAACATAATCACGTCCAAAATATTTAACGATTACTAAATCCTTTGTCTTTGCAGAAAGATAATTTAAGTCATTTATTCGTGTGCTTGATAATTCGTCTGAAGTTCTTGCTAAATCTCCTAAATGTGCATCTGAATAAACCAATGTTATTTTATCAGATTGTCTTTTTAGAAAGTCATCCAGAACGATATGAGGATTCAATTTCGGCTCTTTGAGTATAGAAAATAAATTCCAATCTATGTATGTTAAGTCCTCTGTTTTCAATGTTTGGGCAAATTATGGCTAACTCCTTATATATTAAACTTTATATTCCATAACCCGTAAATTTAACAAGTTATGGAAAGTTGTTTTAATAAAAAATAGTGCCATTAATTATTACTCTTAGCTATTGGAAATCCACGATCTTTCATTAACGCTTCAATCTTAGCATCTCGTCCTCTAAATTTTCTATAAGCTTCTGCTGGTTCCATAGCATTACGTGGTGCAAACAAAAACTCCACTAATTTTTTTGCTACTTCCTTGTCGTAGAAACCGTCTTTCGCTTCTCTAAAAGCTTCAGATGCATCGCTTGTTAACACATCTGCCCACATATAACCATAGTACGCAGTAGCATAACCTTCACCAGCAAACACATGGCCAAATTGAGGTGTTCTGTGACGCATAGGTAATTCTTTAGGCATTCCTAATGCGTCTAAAGTTTCTCTTTCAAATTTATCAATGTCAATATCAGTAGGATCTGCAAGGTGTAATTTCATGTCAACTAAGGCTGAGGCTAAATATTCCGTAGTGCCAAATCCTTGATTAAAGGTTGATGCTTTTTTAATTTTTTCTACTAAAGCAGCAGGCATCGGTTTCCCAGTTTTATAATGTACTAAGTAGTTATTAATAACTTGGTCTGTAGATAACCAGCGCTCTAATAATTGCGATTGAAACTCTGTATAATCTCTTACACCTCCATTTAAGGTTGGGTATTTTACATCTGCAGAAAAGAAATGTAATGCATGCCCAAACTCGTGGAAAAATGTAGTTGCATCATCCCAAGATACTAAAACAGCTTCGCCTGGTGCTGGTTTTACAAAATTAGAGTTGTTAGAGGCTAAAACATTTTTGTCACCTTCAAAAGAATCTGAACTTCTATACGTGGTTGCCCAAGCGCCAGATCGTTTACCTTGACGTGCGTATGGATCTAAATACCATAACCCAATGTTTTTTCCTGTGGTTTTATCGGAGACTTCCCAAACTTTTACATCGCCATGAAACACAGGTACTGAACCCTCTGCAACTGGTGTAAAATTGTAATTAAATAGTTCTCCTGCCACATAAAACATGGCTTCTGTAAGCTTGTCTAGTTGCAAATATTGTTTCACTTCATCGCTGTCTAAGTCGTATTTCTTTTTACGTACTTTTTCTGCATAATATCTATAATCCCATGGTTCTATGGTAATATTATCACCTAACTCATTAGCTACGCTTTGCATATCTGCAACTTCTTCTTTTACTCTTGCTGTTGCAGCAGGCCAAACAGCCATCATTAAATCCATGGCATTTTCTGGTGTTTTAGCCATACGGTTTTGTAAGCGCCATTCTGCAAAGTTTTTGTAACCCATTAACCCAACACGCTCTTTACGTAGTTTTAAAATTTCAGCAATAATTTTATTGTTATCATATTCGTCGCCATTGTCGCCTCTAGAGTAGTAGTTTCCCCAAACTTGTTTGCGTAACTCACGTTCTGTAGAGTAGGTTAAAAACGGATCCATAGAAGACCTTGTATTGGTAATGGCGTATTTTCCTTCTTTACCTTTTTCTTTAGCTATGTTTGCTGCAGATTTAATAAAACCAGGAGACAAACCACCTAATTGATTTTCGTCTAAAAAAGTGATGTAATTTTCTTCGTCATGTAATACGTTGTTTGAAAAATCGGTATACAATGAAGATAATTCCTTATTTATTGCTGCATAACGCTTTTTCTTGTCGGCATCTAAATTAGCGCCATTCATTTCAAACTGTTTATAGATTAAATCTACAACACGTTGTGCTTGTGGTTCTAAAGGTGTTTTTTGTGAAGCATTATAAACCGTTTTTATACGTTGAAAAAGGTTTTCGTTTTGAGAGATTTCTGATCTAAAATCCGAAAGCTTTGGTGCTAGTTCTGATTGAATTTCTCTAAATTCTGGCGTAGACATATTACTACCCATTATTCCATAATATGTAAACACACGATCTAAGGCTTTACCAGCACTTTCCATGGCAACAATAGTGTTTTCAAAAGTAGCAGGTTCAGTATTATTTGCTATGATTTCTATTTCAGCCAAATGAAGCTGCATCGCTTCTTCTACGGCAGGTTTTATGGCATCTATAGAAATTTTATCAAAAGATGGAACACCTTCGTAAGGGCCTGTCCATTCTTGTATTAGTACGTTATTGCTCATTGCGGTTTTTGGTGTTTTAGTCGTTTCTTCCTTACAGCTTGCAAATAATACAATACTGAAAATTAATGTGGTTTTTAAAGACTTAGAAATCATAGTTGTTGGTTTTTGTTGTAAAGATGGTATTGCATTAACAATAAGCAAACAAGGTACTTAAATTTAGTAGGATGATTCTTAAAAATATTATAATTCTTGCTATTTTTAGGTAATTGGTATATAATCAAAACCTTGAGATTGGTTAATAATTAAAACTAATCATTTAGTATTAATCTAATAGCTCTATTTTTCTAATGTATACATTATTTAAAGGCCAATCACCTTCATCTGTTTTTACATTAGCAATTTTATCTACAACGTCCATACCAGAAGTGACCTCACCAAAAACAGTATAGTCTTTATCTAAATAATCTGCACCACCTTCGCGCTGAATAATAAAAAATTGAAATGGCGAAGCTAATTTATAAGCATTTTCAATTTCGCTACTTGGCATAGAAATAGCACCTCTTTTGTGTGTGTAACCTCTTTTAGTATCTGGCAACAATAAATATTTTCCTATTTTTTGTCGTCTTTTGGCAATATTATAATCATCACTACTGCCACCTTGAATCACAAAGTTTTTTACGACTCTATAAAATTGTGTATTATCAAAATAGTTTCGCTTTGTGAGGTATACAAAATTAGCTCTATGAAACTTTGTTTTGTTGTAGAGCTTAATGTCTATAATTCCAAAATCTGTTGTAATCCTCGCTTTGTTTTCTGTATGTTCTTTTTCGTATTCTAAAAAGAACTCCATGGCATTGGCATCAGTAAGAAGTGGATAGTCTTTAACTGGTTTATTCTCTTGAATTATTTTAGTTTCCGTTACAATAGAATCTTTTACAACGGAATTATTTGTTTTTTTTGAAGTTTGTTTATCTTCACAATTCTGTAGTAGTAACACAATTCCGATGGCCACGGGAAACATAAATCTAATTTTCATAAATGCTATTTAGTACGTTTTTAGAATCTGTAGTAAAAATAAAACATCTTGCGCTTTTAGGCGAAGACTCTCATGCTAAAATGTCGCCTCCATATCGTTTAGAATTAGCAGAAAAGAATAAAGAGAAATCAAAATTAGCAAGAAAAGCTGGTGTTATGGCTTTGTTTTATCCAGATGAGAATAATGAAACTAATTTAGTTCTCATTTTACGAAAAACTTACAAAGGCGTACATTCTGCGCAGGTTGGTTTTCCCGGTGGTAAGTATGAAGATATTGACAACCATGACTTAATGGAAACCGCAATTAGAGAAACGGAAGAAGAAATTGGTGTGGCTAGAGAAGATATTGAAGTATTGAAGACTATGTCGCCATTGTATATTCCGCCAAGTAATTTTATGGTTCATCCATTTATTGGTGTTTCAGAAAAGCAATTAAAATTTTTAAAACAAGATGAAGAAGTAGAGGCTATTATTGAAATCAAATTTGCAGATTTTGTAGACCAAAAAAACTGTATTACTACAATAGTACCAACGTCTTTTAATTTAGAAGTAGAGGTGCCAGCCTTTAAATTGAATGGTTATATTGTATGGGGAGCAACAGCAATGATGCTATCAGAAATAAAAGACTTGTTAAAACAAGTTTTATAAGTTAACTTAATGGTTACATTTGTAAACGACTAAAAATTAAGAATTATATATGGGATTATTCAAAAAAAATCCTTTTGGGCATATACTTTGGGTTAAAAAATGGTTAATTAGAATACTTGGTTTATTTACGCATAGACGTTTTAGAGGTTTTAATGAACTGCAAATTGAAGGCTCTGAGATTTTAAAAAATCTTCCTGATACTAACGTGTTATTTATCTCTAATCATCAAACTTATTTTGCAGATGTAATTGCGATGTTTCATGTTTTTAACGCTAGTCTTAGTGGTCGTTTAGATAATATTAAAAATGTAGGTTATCTCTGGAATCCTAAATTAAATATGTACTACGTCGCAGCTAAGGAAACTATGAAGTCTGGACTGCTGCCAAAAATATTTGCATATACAGGTTCTATCAGTATTGAAAGAACGTGGCGTTCACAAGGAAAAAATATTAATCGTCAAGTGAAGATGAGTGATATTACCATGATTAAAACAGCACTTAATGATGGTTGGGTTGTTACATTTCCACAAGGGACTACAACACCATTTAAACCTATTAGAAAAGGAACTGCTCACATTATAAAAACCTATCAACCTATTGTTGTGCCCATTGTAATTGACGGATTTAGAAGATCTTTTGATAAAAAAGGATTAAGAATAAAGAAGAAAAATATTTTTCAATCTTTTGAAGTTAAGGAGCCTTTAAAAATTGATTACGAAAATGAATCTATTGCAGATATCGTTGAAAAAATTGAATACGCCATAGAACAGCATCCTTCATTCTTAAAAGTAATTCCTCAGGCAGTATTAGAAGAAAACGAAAGGTTAAATCGTGAATTGCGAGATATGTAATTGCTGTTGGCTTAGATTTTATCGTCATTAAGATAAATAATCGATTAGTTTAAGCTTATTCCTTTAATATCCGTTAATTCTATGCCAAGAAATAGCAATTTATGAAATGTTGGTAATTGTGCACCAGTTTCTGTGAAGGTCCAGTTCTCCCAAGTTGCTTCTAATCCATCAATGGGTAAAATATCTACCCACATTTGATAGCTTTTTGGTTTTCCATTACTGTCTAAATGCCATAAATAAGAATCTCCAGGTGTTGTACCACCAGACTTATAAGTAATTAACAGAGCATCATTTTTATCTTCTGTTTTTACTAATCTGCGTTCTACACCAGCATCAAACACTTTATAAGGTGCAACAAGCCAAAATGAATCATTATTAAAATAATTAGTTGCTTTTGTAATATAATCTTGCTTTTCAATCCCATTATACGGTTGTTCCATAAAAAATACCTTAGAGTTATTGGCATTGTTAAAATCTAAGATAACACCTAAGTCATCCCAATAAACTTCACATGTATTATCTGTTTTATACCATTTATAGTGATGTATGCCTTTAAAAGTCCATTCTAAATAGTCAGTATTGAGGTATGCAACTTCATTTAAGGATTCTAGCATTTTAGTAGCAAGCTGATCTGCTTCAGGACCTTGCTGTCCTTTTGGCAATTCTTCATTATACTTTAGATATAAAAAACCAAAAAGTAGAAGTGTAGGTAATGTGAAGAACACTATAAGTCCTCCAATTATTTTTAAAGTTTTTTTTAGTCTGTTCTTTTTTGCCATTAAATCAATAAGTTTTAGGTATTAAATTCCTTTTCAATTTCTACACGTTTTATATAACTAAAAGAAATTAGTTCATCAAAAAACAAAGTAAAATCTTTTTCAAAAGAATTGTAATGTTCTTTTAGTTCTATTATGGCTTCATTCATTTTAGATTTACCTTTGGTTCTCTGATTCATACCATTCAACACTTTTTGTATTCCATCTATAGAAGCATAACTTAAAAGCCAATTACCTTCAATCATAGTTGGAGTGAATTTTTGAAAACGATTAGGAAGTATCTCAAAATTTTCTTCTAATGTTTTGTAGAATTTTTGAATAAATGATTCTAAAGGTTCATCAGAATAGTTAGACCAATTTTTGGCTAAAAAATGATCAAAAAAGATATCTACAATTACACCACTGTAATGACCATAATTTTTATGAAGTCGTTTTGTGCATTGTCTAAAAATAGGATGAGCATCAGTGAAAGTGTCAATATGTCGATGTAATTTAATACCAATCTGTATTTCCGTAGGATACGATTTGTATTTATTACCTCTAACACCATCGCCAACAAAATTACCTATTGTGATTATTTTATTGTCGCCAGAAAGATAAATATGAGCTAGAAAATTCATAGTTCGAAATTACAAATTCATATTGAACCATTCATGCTTTTCGTTAATTAACTATTCACTGTTTTTTTTCATGAATTTCAAAAGTTAGTTTTAATGTTTTTTCGGTCAAAAGACAAAAGTCAAGATAAGTTAAAGACCAAAATAAGATTAAGATATTATATTTGCTAAAAATTAAAATACACATGACATTAATAAAATCAATTTCAGGAATTAGAGGAACCATTGGAGGACCAGTAGATGACAACTTAACACCTATCGATGCAGTTAAATTTGCTGCAGCTTATGGGACTTGGTTAAAATCACAACGTGATAAAGATAACTACATCGTTGTTGTTGGACGTGATGCACGTATTTCTGGCGAGATGATTCAGAACCTAGTAATGAATACTTTAGTTGGTTTAGGGATACATGTCATTGATTTAGGTTTATCTACTACACCAACTGTAGAAATTGCAGTGCCATTAGAGCATGCAGATGGTGGTATTATTTTAACAGCGAGTCATAACCCAAAACAATGGAATGCTTTAAAATTATTAAATGCTAAAGGCGAATTTTTGAATGGTGCTGAAGGTCAGAAAATTTTAGAGATTGCTGAGTCTAACTCAATGAATTTTGCAGAAGTAGACGATTTAGGAAAAATAACTGTTAACGAAGCATATATAGATATCCATATCGACGAGGTTTTAGACTTAGAACTCGTTAATGTAAATGCTATAAAAGATGCTAATTTTAAAGTAGTTGTAGATGGTGTAAACTCAACAGGAGGTATTGCAATTCCATTACTATTAGAACGCTTAGGTGTAGAACCTGTAAAGTTATATTGTGACCCAACAGGTCATTTTCCGCATAATCCAGAACCGCTTAAAGAACATTTAGGAGATTTGGCAGATGCAGTTGTGAAGGCACATGCAGATTTTGGTATCGTTGTAGATCCAGATGTAGATCGCTTAGCTTTTATGGACGAAACAGGAGAGATGTTTGGTGAAGAGTACACATTAGTAGCTTGTGCTGATTACGTATTAAGTAAAACACCAGGAAATACGGTTAGTAACATGAGTTCTACACGAGCTTTACGCGACGTTACTGAAAAACATGGCGGAACTTATGAAGCGAGTGCAGTAGGTGAAGTTAATGTGGTTACTTTAATGAAAAAGAACAATGTAGTTATTGGAGGAGAAGGCAATGGAGGTATTATCTATCCAGATTCTCATTATGGAAGAGATGCTTTAGTTGGTGTGGCTTTATTTTTAAGTTTATTGGCTGAAAAGCAAATGAAAGTGAGTGAACTGAGAGCGTCTTATCCAAATTACTTTATGAGTAAAAAGAAAATTCAGTTAACACCAGGTTTAGATGTTGACGGTATTTTATCTACAATGGAATCTAATTATAGTCATGAAAACTTAACGACCATAGATGGTGTAAAAATAGATTTTGCAGATAGTTGGGTGCATTTACGTAAGAGTAATACAGAGCCAATTATAAGAATTTATACAGAAGCGCCTTCCCAAGAAGCAGCAGATACTTTAGCTGATCGTTTTATTGCAGAAATCAAAGCAGTTGCTAATATTTAATAACTAAAAACAACTTAATAACTAATCAATACTTTAACCTAAATTTAAAATAATGACTAAAACTTTACAATTACTTATATTTTTTTGCACCTTAAATATTTTTGCACAATCAGGAACCTTAGATTCTAGTTTTGGTACAGGTGGAAAGGTATTAACAACAGTCAATGGAACGGAAGATAGAGCAAGAGGTGTGGTGTTGCAAGATGATGGAAAAATTGTGGTTGCTGGTTATACATATAGTAATGTGTTTGGTTATGATTTCTTATGTATACGATATAATACTGATGGTTCATTAGATTCAACCTTCGGAACAAATGGAATTGCCACCTTTGATTTACAAATTGGAAGTGATGATAGAGCCTATTCTATAGATATACAATTAGATGGGAAACTTGTATTAGCTGGTTTCTCAGACGACGGAAGTGATAGAAATGGTGCGGTGTTAAGATTAAACACTGACGGCACTTTAGATACTAGTTTCGGTACGTCTGGAATAGCTATTACAGATGTATTTGAATCTGATATCTATAAGGTGGTAAAAATTCATCATGTAACTGGAAACATCGTTGTTGGAGGAACATCTTATGAAGATACTAATGAGTCTAATGGAATTTTAGCACGATATACTTCAGATGGTGCATTAGATACTAGCTTTAATGGTTCAGGAAAAATATCAGCATTAGAACCTGTAATTGGAAGTAATGCAGAAGTTATTGAGCTAATAATTGAAGATTTGGCTATAAAATCTAACGGAAGAATTACAGCTGTTGGTTGGGTCAATAATTTGGCATCATCATTCCCAAGAAGTGATCATTACCAATGTAGAATAAATAGTGATGGTACTCCAGATGAAACGTTTTCAGAAGATGGTTATGATTTTGATGTTTACACTACAGGTTGGGATAGAACCTTTTCTGTATTGATGTATCCGAACGACTCATTTATAGTTTCTGGTTATACTGAGTATACAGCGACGGACTATAGAACTTATATTGCAGATACACCATCAGACGGTGAAAGTGGAAACAGTGTAGATAATTGGTTGCAATTATCTACAAGTACACAAGAAGTAGGCTATGGAATGGAGTTTGATAATTCTGGAAATGTTATAATTGGTGGCGTATCTGCTGATGGTAATGCTGGTACTGCCTCTTTCTTTCTTACAAGCGTTGATAATAGTAATGATTATGTAATTAACTCATCTTTTGGAAACTCAGGATTTGTAACTACAGATTTTGGTACAGTATCTTTTGCGTATGATTTAAAAGTACAATCAGATGATAAAATAGTATTAGCTGGTTTTAGTGATAACCAAGTAGCTTTAGCTAGATATAATGGAAATACACTTTCTACAACTGATTTTGAGAAAGCGAATAACTTTTCGATTTATCCTAATCCAGTGGAAAACACTTTATATTTCAAAATGCTAAATAATGAGTTTGATAGCGAAAAGTATGATATTTATAATGTCCTTGGAAAAAATGTTTTAACTGGATCTATACATAACACTGAAAATGTAGTTAATGTTGAAAATTTAGCAGCTGGATTTTATTTTATTAGAATAGGAAATGAAGTTATAAAATTCGTTAAAAACGATTAATCTTTAAGTAGCATTTTTATAATGTCTTAAGTTAATGTAAATTAGATAAATTGAAAATATTAAAAGGTATGATTTCTTCTGAATCTTATAAGTCTAAACCATTAGAGCTCGAACAATATTTTCAACAATTTAGACAACATATAATTGGCCAAAATCAAACTTTTGTGTCGCCATATGGTGAGCAAAAAATCATTTATACAGATTGGACAGCTTCTGGTCGCTTATACAGACCTATAGAAGAAAAGATTTGTAATGATATTGGCCCTTTTGTTGCGAACACACATACCGAAACGACGGTGTCTGGCACAGCAATGACAAAGGCTTACCATAAAGCAAGGCATATTATTAAGGACCATGTAAATGCCAATGAAGATGATATTCTCATTGTCTCTGGCAATGGAATGACAGGTGTAGTCAATAAGTTTCAACGTATACTTGGATTAAAAGTACCTGAGAATTTAAAGGAGTTTACAACCATTCCGGATGAAATGAGGCCTGTGGTTTTTATTTCGCACATGGAACATCACTCTAACCAAACAACTTGGTTAGAAACGATGGCAAAAGTTGAAGTGGTTCCGCCTAATGAAGAGGGTTTGTTTTGTTTAAAGAATTTAGAAAAGTTGTTAGTGCAATATAAAGATTGTACTATTAAAATTGCATCTATTGTAGGCGGTTCTAATGTAACAGGGATTCAAATTCCGCATCATGATGTTGCTAAATTAATGCATAAACATGGAGGTGTTTGTTTTGTGGATTTTGCCTGTTCTGCGCCTTATGTTACTATGGATATGCATCCAGAAAATAAGGAATCACAGTTAGATGCTATATTCTTTTCACCACACAAATTTTTAGGAGGTCCTGGTACGTCTGGAGTTTTAGTTTTTAATAAAAAGCTTTACAAAAACATGGTTCCAGATTGTCCTGGAGGAGGCACGGTTAGCTGGACGAATCCTTGGGGAGAACACAAATATATTGATAATATTGAAGATAGAGAAGATGGTGGGACACCAGGATTTCTTCAAACTATAAAAACGGCCTTATCTATTCGATTAAAAGAACAAATGGGTGTTGAGAACATGTTACAACGTGAACATGAATTGGTCAATATTATTTTTACTAAGCTTGATAGTATCTCAAACATAAATATTCTCGCTGGTCAGCATAAAGATAGATTAGGTGTCATTTCATTCTATATTGATGATCTGCATTTTAATTTAGCTGTAAAATTGCTTAATGATAAATTCGGTATTCAAACTAGAGGAGGCTGCAGTTGTGCCGGAACTTATGGTCATTTTTTATTGCATGTAGATCAACAAATGTCACACGAGTTAACCAACGAAATATCAATAGGTGATTTGGTAAGAAAACCAGGTTGGATACGTATGTCTATTCATCCCACAACTACAAATGCTGAAATTAATTTTGTTTGTGATAGTATAATTGACTTAGCCAAAAATCATAAATCTTGGTCTGATGATTATGAGTATTTTAAATCTAATAATGAGTTTGTACATAAAACTTTAGTAGATAAATCCTCTGATTACTCTGATGTGAATGAATGGTTTAATTTGTTTTAAATCATGAGTATAACCAATAGCAATGAACAATTTATATAATCAGTCTGATTTAAATAGTATTCTAGAACGACTAGAAAAACTCTCTCCTAATGCAGATAGAAAATGGGGAAAAATGAATATTGGACAAATGCTTGCGCATTTAAACGTATCTCTTGAAACGGCTATGGGATTAAATTTTCCTGATCGCATATTTATAGGAAGATTAATAGGAGGCTTTATGAAACGAAGGTTTTTAAATGAACAACCATTAACCAAAAACTCTCCCACTGATCATAGTTATGTATTTACTGATGTTAGAGAATTTGAAAAAGAAAAAATTAAGGCTATAACATTAGTAAAAGCGTTTCATAAAAATGGACCAGACAAATGTACTACACATCCTCATTCATTTTTTGGAAAATTTACACCAGAAGAATGGGCCATTTTACAATGGAAGCATTTTGACCATCATTTAAGACAATTTGATTCTTAAGTTTTTAAGAAAACTCTGCAGGCACTTTATCACGATGTTTCCAACGCTTATGCGTCCAAAGGTAAAATTGAGGTGCTTCTAGTATTTGTTCTTCAAGAAGTTTGAAAAAAATATCTGTGATTTCGTAATTTTTAAGGTCTTTTGGGTTTTCTGCTATCGTTTTAAACGTTGTCTCATAGTATCCACGCTTTATTCGTTTTACACTAAAAAACACAACAGCCATATCCAGTTTCTTTGCCAAAACTTCAGCGCCAACATACATAGGTACTTTTATGCCCATAAAATTATTCCAATATAATGCTTTATGCGCTTTTGGTGATTGGTCTGATACAAAGCCGTTAATTGTTAATTCCTCATTTTTCTTACTGTCTAGCAATACACTAAAAGTTTCTTTAGTGGTAATAAGGTGAGAATTGTATTTAGCTCTAATACGCTTTACCAATTTATCAAAATGCTTGTTAGCAAGACGTTTATAAACTGCATAACCGTTGTGTTTTACGTATTTTTGTAGAATAAAAATCCATTCCCAACTACCATAATGACCACACATAAGAATGATGCTGCGCTGTTTTTTTTCTAAGTCATTTAATAGCTCAACATTAGTAAACTTAAAACGTTTCTTCATTTGAGCTTCACTAATGGTTAAAGATTTTATAGCTTCTACCATCATATCACAAAAATGGTGATAAAATTGGCTAGTTATTGTAGCGATTTCTTTCTCTGATTTATCAGGAAAAACTAAGCGTAGATTTTCTTTTACAACCGCTTTTCGGTATCCAAAAACACGATACATAAAAAGGTAAATTAAATCCGAAAAACCATAGAGTAATCTAAATGGCAAGATTGAAATTAACCAAAGAATTGGGTAAACTAAGATGTAAGCAATAAGTTGCATTAAAGTATGATTGCATTTAAGCACAAATATATATATTTGATTTCTAAGAATAGAGTTTATGGACAATTTAGGAATAAGTATAGTAACCATAGTCATTATTGCAGCGAACGGCATTATTTCGTTTAAGGGATTTGATGATCGCGGTTTCTTTGAAAAATTTAAATTTAATGTTGGCAGTATAAGACGTGGAGAACAGATAAGAATGTTAAGTTCAGGGTTTCTTCATGCAGATATGACACACCTGTTCTTTAACATGTTTACACTTTATTTCTTTGCAGATTTTGTAGTAGCAAGATTAGGGTCATTACATTTTTTAATCATTTATTTTGCAAGTTTAATCTTTGGAAATCTATTATCACTATATTTTCATAAAGATGAATATTGGTACAGTGCCATTGGTGCAAGTGGTGCAGTTACAGGAATTTTGTATTCGGCCATTCTATTAGAACCAGGCATGAGTTTGTACATGTATTTTATTCCTATCCCAATTCCTGGTTATATGTTTGGAATCGGCTATTTATTGTACTCTATATATGGTATGAAAAAAAGTATTGGTAACATTGGTCACGACGCGCATTTTGGAGGTGCAATTGGTGGTTATGTGATTACTTTAATACTATATCCAAGTATATTTGAAACTAATCTAGGTTATGTAGGTTTGTTAGCCATTCCAATAATTATTCTGTTTGTTTTACATAAAACAGGAAAATTGAATTAAGTCTCAATTCAATTAGGATCCTTTTCTGAATTTAAATCATATATTTTGCAATACTTTTGCAATAAAGAATTGAAAAATGCATAACGATACTATTGTAGCTTTAGCAACACCTTCAGGAAGTGGTGCAATAGCAGTTATAAGATTGTCAGGAAATGATGCTATAGCCATAGCTTCTAAATATTTTAAATCTATATCAGGTAAAAAATTAAGTCAGCAAGCAACCCATACTATTCATTTAGGTCATATAATAGAAGGAGACAAAACTATAGATGAGGTATTAATTTCAATTTTTAAAGATCCTAATTCTTATACAGGTGAAAATGTAATTGAAATATCTTGTCATGGATCATCATATATTCAACAAGAAATTATTCAACTCTTTTTGCGACATGGTTGCAGAATGGCAACGGCTGGAGAATTTACCTTAAGAGCATTTTTAAATGGAAAACTTGATTTAAGCCAAGCAGAAGCTGTAGCTGATTTAATTTCAAGTGATAACGAAGCATCACATCAAATTGCTATGCAACAAATGCGTGGTGGTTTTTCATCTGAAATTGCCAAACTTCGTGAGGAACTCTTAAACTTTGCATCATTAATAGAGTTAGAATTAGACTTTGCAGAAGAAGATGTTGAGTTTGCAGACCGAACACAATTTAAACAACTTATAGAACGTATCAACTTTGTATTGAAACGTTTAATTGATTCTTTCGCAGTAGGAAACGTCATCAAAAACGGAATACCTGTTGCTATTGTTGGCGAGCCAAATGTTGGGAAGTCTACATTACTCAATGCTTTACTAAATGAAGATAGAGCTATAGTGTCTGAAATTGCAGGAACAACAAGAGATACCATTGAAGACGAAATCTCAATAGGAGGCATAGGGTTTAGATTTATAGATACAGCAGGTATTAGAGAAACTGAAGATGTTGTAGAATCTATAGGTATTAAGAAAACTTTTGAAAAAATAGAGCAAGCCCAAGTAGTCATGTTCTTAATTGGCAGTCCTCAATTAATAGCGAGCAAAGATGCAATAGATGCTTTTAAAATAGAAATAGAAAAAATAAAAAATAAGTTTCCGCAAAAGCAACTTTTAGTTGTTCTTAATAAAATTGATCAGATTACAGATTCTAAATTAGCAAATATTACTAGTACATTAGAATCAAAATCTACACAATTAATTCCTATTTCAGCAAAAACTGGTATCGGAGTAGAGCAATTAACAAATGCCTTACTTAATTTAATTAATACAGGAGCGCTTAGAAATAATGAGACTATTGTTACTAATTCACGTCATTATGATGCATTGTTAAAAGCTTTCGAAGAAATTCAGAAAGTGAAACATGGACTAGAAACAGGATTGTCTGGCGACTTATTAGCAATAGATATTAGACAAGCGTTATATCATTTTGGTGAAATAACAGGCGAAATTACTAATGATGACCTTTTAGGTAATATATTTGCTAATTTCTGTATTGGAAAATAAAATTACAGCCTTATTTCTTTATAGATTCTGAACAAGGTAAATAAAAAATTATTGAATCTTAATTACGTATTCATTTCTCTTAGATTAATTGGAGTTGAGACATCGTTTTTTACTAATAATAACATCAACTTGCATTAATTTTTATAATTAAATGGACATTACAAATCCCTTAGTTTACGGCGTGCCTTGCTTTTTAGGTTTTATAGCTTTAGAACTTTCTTATAGTAAAGCTTTTGATAACAAAAAGTTATATAAACGAAAAGATTTAATATCTAGTTTGTCACTTGGAGTAGGTTCAGCAATTTTAGGAGCGTTGTTAAAAACGGTTTCTGTAATGCTGATTTTTAATTTTGCTTACGACGTTTTTAATCCTCTCGTAGATGGTGTGCGTACTAACATTATGGGGTGGAAATCTTTTGGTTATGCTTGGTATATTTGGGTGATTTGTATGCTTTTAGATGATTTTGCATATTACTGGTTTCACAGGCAAAACCATATGGTTAGGATTTTTTGGGCAGCACATATTGTTCATCATTCATCAGATAATTTTAATTTAGGAACTGCGGTAAGAAACGGTTGGTTCACCTTATTTTATAAGCCTTTTTTCTACGTATGGATTGTTATGATAGGTTTTCCGCCAGAAATGCTCGTTGTATGTTTGGGTATAGAGTCTTTATGGCAGTTTCAATTGCACACACAGTATGTGAAAAAACTAGGTGTTTTTGAAAAGTTTCTAAATACACATACCATGCATCAAGTACATCATGCACAGAATATAGAATACATGGATAAAAATCATGGCGGCATACTAAATGTTTTTGATAGGATTTTTGGAACATGGAGAGAATTAGATGAAACTATAGATATTAAATATGGTGTTTCTACACCACCTGAATCTTATAACATTTTTATAATTCTGACACATGAGTATAAGAATATTTGGAATGACTTAAAAAAGTCTAAGAATTGGAAACATAAGTTTATGTATGTGTTCGGACCTCCTGGTTGGAGCCATGATAATAGTACAAAAACGATTAAGCAAATAAGGTTAGAGATTTTAGAGTCTTCAAAAAATAAGACGCGGTCTTAAGATAATAGAGCAGTTTTTAATAGAATCAGTTGATTATAATAGGTGGTTATTATAAATAACTGTTTTGTAGTAGATTATGTTTTTACTGATTATAAATATGGATTTAATAACATTGGTTTTTTGAAAAAGTTCTAATAATTTTGTATATTATGCTAGCATAGTTTATTTGGTGAATTAGCCCTTAACTTCTTTCCCTTTTTTAACTAACTAAACCGCTGTATGACTACTTTTTTCTTATTGTTACTAGGGTTGCTCTTTGCGTCTTTTAGTTTCCTGGCCTTATATGAGTTAAGAACTAAAGTTGGTTTGGCACCTTTATTTATGATTCTTGCTGCTGTTCTATTTTTCTCTGCTTATTTAGGTAATAAGTTAGGTGTAGAAATTATTGACGATAGTACTATAGAACTCATATCTATAGTTTTGTATAGTGGATTTTTATTCGCAGTCTTGTTGATTTATATAAACGAAGGCGTAAAGTGTACAAGAGCTCTTATAATTGGTTCTATATTGTCTGCTGTGTTTATGGCTACAATATTGCCAATTCTTCAAACCACTCAGTATTTAGGTAATAGTAGTGCTGCTTTTTTAGATAATGCAATGTTTCCTAGCTTTAAAATGCTACTATTCAGTAGTATTATTATGGCTGCAGAACTATTATTATTAGTTATTATTTATCAATATATAGTGCAAGCATTTAGAAGCGTGCCATATTATCTTGTTTTAATCCTTTCTATAGTATCTGTTTTAATTTTTGATGCACTAATTTATAATTTGGTCTCCGCTAAGTTATCAAGCTTGTTTACTAAATCATTTACAATAGAAATCCTTTTTAGATCTATATCAGGAATTTCGTATGCTCTTATACTATTCTTCTACCTAAAAATCAAGAATAGTGAACAAACATGCTTAGATTTCATGCGAACGCAAAGAAAAGATGTGTTATCTATTTTTAAATCTAGTACAGAAATATTAGATATAAATTATGAAAAATCTGTATTAGCACAAAAACCTGCGTTCAAAATAGAAAGCGCTTTAAATCATATTTCTGATGGTTTTGTAACCTTAGATAATGATTGGCGTTTTACATACGCTAATGTAAAAACTGGAGAGTTTTTAAGAGAAAACCCTAAGGATTTAATAGGTAAGCAAATTTGGACTGTTTTCCCGGACAATGAAGATTTATACTTCTCTAAACAATATCATAAAGCAAAGCAGACATTAAAAATTTTAACATTAGAAGGTTATTATGAGCGTTTAGATCGTTGGTTTGAAAATAGAATATATCCTACAGAAGATGGTGTTACAATCTATTTTAGAGATATTACGGAAAGGAAAAAACGCGAGAACTCAAATCAGATGTTGGGTTCTTTAATAGAAACAAGTAACCAGTTTATTGGTTTGGCTTCGTTAGAGGGAAAACCATTTTATCTAAATACCAATGGTAGGTCGTTGGTAGGTTTAGGGGAAAAAGACGAGTTGCCAAATTCTATTTCTGACTTCTTTTCAGATGATTATAAGAACGAAACAGAAGAAGATCACTTAACAAATCTTCTTAGCAAAGGGAGTTGGAGTGGTAAGGTTCAATTTAAAAACTTTAAAACAGATCAGTTAATCTCTGTTGAAATATCTGGCTTTTTAATTACAGATACAAATACAAATGAACCCATATCATTAGGTATTGTAGCTAATGATATTACAGAGCGAAAACGCACCGAAGAGAACCTAATTAATAGTGAAAGTCTTTTTAAAAGACTGTCATCAGAAGCACCTTCTGGTATATTTCAAACTGATCAAAAAGGTTATTGTAATTACGTTAATGAGAAATGGTTACAATACGCTGGTATTACATATGATGACGCTATGGGATACGGTTGGGCTAAAGCCATACACCCAGAGGATAGAACAAGAATAGAGATAGAATGGCAAGATTATATCTCCTCCGATAGAGAAGAATTGGAGACTCAGTTTAGATTTTTACATAAAAATGACATAGTGGTTTGGGTTACAGTTAAGACTGTTGCAACCTATGATGCTGACCAAAACCTTAGTGGTTATATAGGAATGGCAATTGATGTTACTGAGAGAAAGCAAGCAGAAGAAAAATTAATTAATAGTGAGTTACTTTTTAGAAGTTTAACATCTAAAGCTCCTGTCGGTATTTTTCAAACGGACGCTAATGGCTCCTGTAGTTTTGTAAACAACCAATGGATCAAATATTCTGGTATATCTTATGAAGATGCTATGGGCTTTGGTTGGTCTAATGCTTTGCATCCTGATGATAAAGAACGAATATTAAAAATTTGGGAAAATGCAATCACTAATAATGAAGAATATAACGCTGATTTAAGGTTCTTCAATAAGAAAGAAAATAAAACTTATTGGCTAACTGTAAAATCAGAGAGTTTATATGACGTAAATAATAATGTAACAGGTTTCATTGGAGTTTGTATTGACATTACAGAAAGACAAATCGCGATTCAGCAACTTAGAGAAAGTGAAAAATACCTCGATAATATCTTAAATAATATTGGTGATCCAGTTTTTGTAAAAGATGACCAAAGTAGAATTGTTTTAGCTACAGACGCTTTCTGTTCAATTTTTAATATTACAAAAGAAAAAATTCTAGGACAAACTTTAGCTGAGTATTTTCCGGAAGATGCAAGACACCGTTTTTTACAAAATGATAGAATGGTATTAGACACAGGGTTGGTTAATATACAAGAGGAAACGCTCAATTTAGATAATAAAAACACTAAATCTATATCCACAAAGAAAACCCGCTTTATAGACAGTAATGGCAATAAGTTTATTATAGGCGTTATTAGAGATGTTACGGAACGTAAAAAAGTGAATAG
The DNA here is from genome assembly GCF_045765065.1 of Winogradskyella sp. 4-2091. NCBI lineage: Bacteria > Pseudomonadati > Bacteroidota > Flavobacteriia > Flavobacteriales > Flavobacteriaceae > Winogradskyella > Winogradskyella sp. 4-2091. The sequence goes on along the minus strand of NZ_JBJKOD010000005.1, from coordinate 103,052 downwards.
TGAAATAGCGGAAGTTAAAAATAAACTCGAAGCGGCTGTAAGAATTGGGGGAATAGGCTATTGGAGTTGGGATAGGGTAAAAGATGAAGTGTTTTGGTCAGATATTATATACGACATATATGATGTAGATAAAGACACGCCTCTTACTTATAGTACAGTATTTAGCAGAATACATCCTGAGGATAGAGCTTTTCATAATAAGATTATTAAAGAAAATGCCTCTACTGGAAATACAGATCCATATGAATTTAGAGTGTTAAGGCGAGATAAGTCCATAAGATATGTTATTTCGCATATGGAAGTCCTCAAGGATGAACATGGTAACCTTACAAGGTATCAAGGTACTGTCATGGATATTACAGATAGAAAGAAAGCTGAGTTAGACTTAATAGACAGTGAAAAACTATTTAAGCGTATAATATCTAATGCACCAGTTGCTATTTTTCAAGCAGATATTGAAGGAAAGTGTAATTACGTAAATAATGAATGGCTAGCTTATACAGGTCAAACTTTTGAAAACGTAATGGGTTATGGTTGGTTAAACGCAATTCATCCTGAGGACCAGGTTACAGCAGCAAATTTATGGGAACAAGGTATAAAGGCTAAAACGGATATTTTATTAGAATTTAGACTTATTAATCCTCACGGAAAAACAATATGGCTTTCTAATAAAGCAATTAAAACATTTGATACTAATAATCAATTTAATGGTTACATAGGTATATCATTAGATATTACAGATAGGAAATTGGCTGAAGAGAATGAATTAAAAAATAAGCATTACCTTAATAATATTTTAAATAATATTGGTGATCCTATTTTTGTAAAAGATGAACAAAGTAGGTTAATACTAGTTAATAATGCTCTATGTGATGTGTTTGGTTTACCAAGAGAAGAGATATTAGGTAAAACTATGGCAGAAAGGTTGCCACAAAAAGAGCGTGATACGTTTTTAAGAATTGATAAAGAGGTCATTGAAACAGGTATCGAAAATACTAATGAAGAAACGGTTAATCTAAATGGTAAAGAACTGAGAACATTCTCCATTAAAAAAACAAGGTATATCCAAGAAGGTAATTTTCTTCTTTTAGGTGTGCTAAGAGATGTAACTGAACGTAAAAAAGCAGAAGAAGAAATTAGAAAAACGCACCAAAGACTTACCACGCATTTAAATAATTCTCCTTTAGCGGTTATAGAGTGGGACAATAAATTTAAAATTACAAATTGGTCACCGCAAGCTAAAACTATTTTTGGTTGGTACGAGGAGGAGGTTATTGGCAAGAATTACAACGACTTAAATTTGGCATTTCAAGACGATAAAGAGATAATTGAAACTACTTATAACGAGTTGCTCAGTGGAACTGTAAATCGCAATAGGTCACTAAATCGTAATTACACTAAGCACAAAAAAATAATTTATTGCGAATGGTATAATTCTGTGTTGTTGTCGCCAACTGGAGAAATTGAATCATTTTTTTCAATGGTACAAGATGTTACAGAACGTATAGAAATTGAAAAAGGTATAGCGGAAAGTGAAGAGAAATTTTCTAAAGTATTTAATTCTAGTCTAATAGGGTATTCAATCGTAAATACAGATCAGATTAGAGTAGATGTCAATGAAGCTATGGCAACTATGTTAGAGTCTACAAGAGAACATTTAATTGGTAAAACAATGGAAGGTGCTATGGTAGATGTACTAGACGAGTCTTACTATATCCAAAAAGAACGGTTGTTTCAAAAGCTCATGAAAAACGGTTATTTGCATAATGAAACCATAGATAGAACCTTGGTCAGTGGAAAAAAAATAAGTATTTTATGTTCTGTAGAAGCCATAGAGATTGCAGGTGAAACGCATGCACTTTTTGCTGTTGTAGATAATACAGATAAGAAAATTACTGAGTTGGAGCTTGAAACTTATAGAAATAATCTTGAAGAATTAGTTGCGTTGAGAACAGAAGAAGTGAATACTAAAAATATTCAATTAGAACGAATGAATAAACTATTTGTTGGTAGAGAATTAAAAATGAGAGAATTAAAAGAAATTGTAAAAGAATTAAAAAATAAGTATGAGAAGTAGCTGTAATGGGCAGAATTTAGGGTATAATCAATTGGTAATTATATGATAATAAATAAATTATACCAATTTTTAAAAAAACCATTAGTTGCTGGGGTTTCAACTTTTATTGTACTACTTATAATAACGCAATTTATTGCATACCAAAAGTATCGAATTAATAATAGCGAACAACAACAAATATTAAATCAGGAAATAAGTTTTATAAAAGAAAAGCTTCAGTTCTTAATAATGTTTAATTATTCTGCAACAAAATCCCTGGCTTATATTGTAGAGCGTAATGGGATACCTGATGATTTTGACGCAATCGCGATAGATTTATTAGAACATCAAAGTTATTTTGATGCCGTGGAATTGGTGGATAGTACTGGTGTGATTACGCATGTATACCCTAAGGAAGGCAATCCTGTTTTAGGTTTTAATATATTATCTAGTAAAGAAGGTGGCACAGGCGCTCATGCTACTATACAAAGAAAGGATTTTTTTATTGCTGGTCCTGTTAACTTAAAACAAGGTGGTGTAGGCATTATTAGTAGGCAGCCGATTTATATAGAAGATAAATTTCATGGTTTTACAGCTGTGGTTACTAAACTTTCTACATTTTTCAATGATTTAGAAATAAATCATTTGAATGATAGCCAATTTGAATATCAATTGTCTAAAGTAAACGGAATGACTGGTGAAGAAAGTTACTTTTTAGATAGCAACTTAGCGGCATTAGAAGATTATGCAGTACCAATTAAAATACCTTCTGGTGAGTGGAAGTTGTATATTATGCCAAAAGGGAATAGAACCAATTCAGCTTACTGGTTTAGTGTCTTAGGATTTTTATTAGCAGGTTTTGCCGGTTGGGGAACTTGGTATTTTATTGGAACATCTGATAGGTTCAATAGGTTAATCAAAATTAAACTAGATAGCCAAGAAGCGCAGTTGAAATTTATACACGAAACGACTAAACATCAAATCAGAAAAAGTGAAGCGAGTTTAAACAAAGCCCAAGAAATTGCGAGTTTAGGAAGTTGGGAGTTAGATCTAAAAACAAATAAAATTACGTGGTCCGAAGAAATGTATCGCATATTTGAAAAAGACCTAGATAGTTATAACGTTACTCGCAAAGGTGTATATGATACTGTGCATCCAGAGGATAGAATTATGGTACGCAATATTGTTGATGAGGCCATAGAAAACAAACACAATTACCAAGTTACATATCGTTTATTATTATCAGATGAGCGCATAAAGTACATAGATGAGCAATGTGAGTTGTATTATGATGAAGATAATATACCAATAAAACTATTTGGGACTATACAAGATATAACGGAAAGAATAATAAGAGAAAAGGAATTATTAAATTTTAAAATCAACCTAGAGAATATTGTAAGTAAACGTACTGAAGAGTTAAATGATAGTAAAGAAGCTTTATTAAATTTAGTTGAGGATATCAATGAGCAAACTATTGAACTAGAGAAGGAAAAAATGAAAGCACAATCCGCAGATTTAATGAAGTCTGCGTTTTTAGCGACTATGTCTCATGAGTTAAGAACACCAATGAATTCAATAATTGGTTTTACTGGTATCCTTTTAAAAGAATTAGCAGGTCCGTTAAATAAAGAGCAAAAAAAACAGCTTTCTATGGTAGAAAGAAGCGGGCAAAATTTGCTGAGACTAATTAACGATGTTTTAGATATTTCTAAAATAGAAGCCGGTAAATTAAATGTTTCGTACGAGCCATTTAATTATCTTGTATCAATACATAAAACAATAGATTTTTTAAAACCTCAAGTGGATAAAAAAGGGTTGACAATAATTACCCAGATTGAAGATAAAGACATTGTCATAGATAGTGACGAAAGACGGATTGAACAGGTGTTGTTAAACTTAATTTCTAATGCTATTAAATTTTCAGATAAAGGAATTATCACAGTAAAAGTAGACGTTAAAGACAGTAATGTTGTTACTCAAGTAATTGATGAAGGAATCGGTGTTTCGGCGAAAGATATTGATAAGTTATTTGAACCCTTTACTCAATTAGAAGATGGATTAAATAGAAAACAAGAAGGTACAGGTTTAGGCTTAACAATAAGTAAAAGTTTAATAGAGAAACTAGGAGGCACTATCTTTGTGTGTAGTGAGTTAGATACGGGAAGTAAATTTACGTTTTCATTACCATTAAAAAAAAAATAACTAAGAAATAAATGTTTCAATAATAAAAAGAATGATTTTGCAGTACTGAAGTTAATTTTTAAATTAATAAGATATGAAACCATCTATTTTAATAATAGAAGATAATGAACAAAACATGTATATGTTATCATATCTTCTAAAAGGTAATGATTATCATGTAATTGAAGCATACAATGGAAATGATGGAATAAATTTAGCACTTAAATACAATCCAGAAATAATATTGTTAGATATTCAATTGCCAGACATGGATGGTTATGAAATCTGTGTTAAACTACGTAATGATAAATTACCTAAAGCAACAACAATAATTGCTGTAACATCTTATGCGATGGGTGGAGATAGAGAAAAGGCACTAAGAGCAGGAGCAGATGGTTATATAGAAAAGCCAATAAATACTGAAACATTTGTAAGTGAAATGATTAGAATTTTTAACAAAAAACAACAAAAATAGATATGAGTACTGTATTGATCGTCGATGATATATATGAAAACCTCTATTTGCTAAGAGTAATATTAGAGAAATCTGGTTTTGATGTCATAGAAGCTTATGATGGTAAAGAAGGGTTAGAGCAATTGTCTAAAAATAGAGTAGATATTATTGTTTCTGATATTTTAATGCCAGTAATGGATGGCTATATGTTCTGCCAAGCTTGTAAAAAAGAGGAGGCATATAAAAGCATTCCTTTCTTATTTTATACATCTACATATACAGAAAAACTAGATGAGGAATTAGCTCTAAAATTAGGCGCTGTGAAGTTTTTACGAAAGCCAACTGATTATGATAAAATAGTTCCAATAATTCAAAATGTATTAAAACAAGAAATCGTTAAACCCAATAAAGTAGTAGATGAAGATTTCTCTGAGAAAGAAGTTTTAAGATTTTACAGCAAACGATTAATTAGCAAGTTAGAACAAAAAAATCTAGAACTAGAAAAGGAAATTCTAGAGAGAAAAAAAATTGAAAAATCATTGATTCAAAAAAATGAGATACTAGATTTATTTGCATCTAATATACCATTGAATAAAATTTTAGAGCAATTAATTTTAAATTATGAATCTGAAAATCTTGGTTATTTTGGAAGTATAAACTTGGTAAATAAAGAAGGGACACATTTAAAATTGAGCGCAGGACCATCGCTACCAGAGTCATATCTTGAAGGCGTAAAAATTATTAAAATTGAGAAAGATCGAGGCTCATGTGGTACTGCTGCATTTGCTAAGCAAACGGTAATTGTTTCAGATGTTGCTACAGATAAGTTGTGGAAAAATGACAAAGAATTGGCTTTAAAACATAATTTAAAGTCATGTTGGTCTGTACCTGTGCTTTCTAAAGACAACGAGCTCTTAGGAACATTTGCTATATACAGTAGTGCTATTAATGCACCAACGGAAGAAGAAATAAAAGATTTGAATTTCGCCGTAGGGCTCGCAGTAATTGCTATAGAAAAAAGTATAATAACTGAAGAAATTAAGAAAAAAGATGAATCATATAAGGCATTAGTAAATCAAGCGATAGATGCTATTATTGCTTACGATTTTGAAGGGAATATCTATGAGTTTAATAGAGCGACTTATTTAATGTTGGGCTATACTAAAAACGAGTTTTCAAATATGAAACTTCAAGATTTTTTAGTAGGTAATATTATTAGAGACTTAGATCTTCATCAAGATATTTTAGATGGTAAATCAGTAGTCTTTCAAAGGCAATTAAGACATAAAAATGGAAATATAATAGAAGGAGAAGTCTCTGCAAAAATTAAAGGTGATGGTAAAGTTGTTAGTATTGTAAGGGATATAACGGAAAGAGAAAAAATTTTAAGAGCAATAAAGCAAGAGAAAGAGTTTTCATCTGGTCTTTTAGAAGCTATGCAAGAGGGCTTATATGCTATTAATACAGAATCAGAGATTATAAGTGTTAATCCTGCGTTTTGCAGAATGACAGGGTTTTCACAAGAGGAATTGCTTGGAGTTAAACGCCCTTATCCGTTTTCTCCACCAGAATTGTCTGAAGCAAATGACATTCGTTATAAGCTTTTAACAGAGAACAAAAACGAAACAAGTTACGAGAATACTTATTTAAGAAAAAATGGAGAACGATTTCCGGTACAACTAATAGTTTCACGAATTAATGATGCAGATGGTAATAAGATTGCCAATTTTGCCACCATACAAGATATTACAGAACGACGAAAGGCTGAAATAGAACTTAAGTTATCCAAAGAATTTAATGATAAATTAATAATGTCTATGCAAGAAGGCTTAATGATAGCTTCATTGGATACAAAACTTATTTTAGTAAACGATTCTTTATGTAAAATAACAGGTTATACCAAGACAGAACTATTAAGTCATGGTCATCCATACCCTTTTTGGAAGAAACAAGACCATGATAGTGTACTTGGTAGATACCAAGAAGTAGCTGAAGAAAAAGCAAAAGAAGTATACTACGACATCGTTAAAAAAAATGGTGAAATAATAAAAGCATCATTTTTTACTGGTACAATTAAAAATAACAAGGAGGAAGTAATAGCGGTTTTTGCGACTATTAAGGATATTTCAGAAGAAGAGAAAGCAAAACAATTATTAATAGAAAAAGAAAAAAGGTCTAACCAAAAAAAGCAAGTAATACTTGAGTTGGCTGAATTAGTTGGTGAAGATTTAGAATTGTCATTAAAAAGAATAACGGAACTATCTGCGATAACTTTAAATGTAGAGCGCGTAAGTATCTGGAGCTTCAGTGAAGATAGAAGTAGCGTTGTTTGTAAAAATTATTATACTTTAGAAAAAGGTTATGTCAATGAAAAGTATGAATTAAATTACTCAGAAAATTCAAATTATTTTGAAACCTTAAAAAGAAATCAATCCATATTAATTAAAGATGCAAGAAATAATGAGCTTACTAAACCATTTGCAGAATCTTATTTAATACCTAATAACATTATTTCTTTAATGGATGTTTCAATTAATAGTGCAATTGGGAGTTATGGTTTAATTTGTTTTGCCCATTCCGGAGAAAATTTAAGAGATTGGACAGCAGAAGAGCTGGAGTTCGCTACATCCATAGCAAGTATTGTATCACTGATGGTAGAAAGTTCAGAACGTAGGCATGTTGAAGAGGAACTAGTTTTAACGAATTCAGAATTATTTAAGGCAAATAATGAGTTAAATAGTCTTCGTGAAAAATTAGAAAGAGAAAACATTTACCTTAGAAATGAAATAGACCTTGTATTTAATTATGAAGAAATGGTTTATGGCAGTGAAATATTTAGCAATGTCTTAAACGAAATAGAACAGGTAGCACCAACTAACGCAACAGTATTATTATTAGGTGAATCTGGCACAGGTAAAGAGCTATTGGCAAGGGCTATTCATAATATTGGGCATCGTAATAACGATCCTTTAATAAAAGTAAACTGTTCAGCAATACCCAGAGAACTGATAGAAAGCGAATTGTTTGGGCATAAAAAAGGGTCTTTTACTGGAGCCTTTAGTGATAAGATTGGTAAGTTTGAGTTGGCAGATAACGGTACACTGTTTTTAGATGAAATTGGAGAATTACCCTTAGATATGCAACCAAAAATTCTTAGATTTCTGCAAGAAGGCGAAATTGAAGTCGTTGGTGGTGCTCATGTAAAAAAGTTAAATGTTAGGGTAATTGCAGCCACAAACCGTAATCTAGTAGAAGAGATTAGAAAAAAGCAGTTTAGAGAAGATTTATATTTTAGACTTAATGTATTCCCTATTAATGTTCCGGCTTTAAGAGAGCGAAAAGATGATATACCTTTGCTGGTAGAGCATTTTGTAGAGAAGTTTAACAAAGCGTATAATAAAAATATAGAGTTTATAAGTGATGAGGCTATGACTAAGCTTAAAGCTTATAATTGGCCAGGAAATATTAGAGAATTAGAAAATTTAATTGAGCGTGCTTCAATTCTATCATCAGATAAAACATTGATAATTCCAGGTTTTGAATCTTCGAGCCAAAAAACAAAACCTATAAATAATATAGACTTGTCATTAGATGCTGTTCAGCGTAATCATATTCTTCAAATTTTAGAACAATGTAATTGGAAAATTACTGGCTCAAATGGTGCTGCCGAATTATTAGAACTAAAGCCAAGTACGCTTAGAGATAGAATGGCTAAATTAGGGTTGAAACGATTAGTTTAATGTAACGGTATTTCGCTAACGGTAAAGATTTTTTAAATACCACTCACGGAATACCGTTAGTTTTTTGTAAATACACATTAGCGAGTTAATATCTAAATCATTGACAATCAATATTTTGTGATTTTAAATTTGATTTTGGCATAGGTATTGGAATAAGTTTCATAAATAATTTAATTATGAGAAACGTTTTTCAATTCGATGGTATTGTATTTTGGGTTAACCAAGATATAATTCATTGTAAACTTGATTCTCAATTTTTTACAAAGTACAATAGCGAAACTACTGTTGCCTTGTTAAAGGATACCATTCCATCATTATCACACGGCAGTTATTTACCATTATTAATTAATGTAGAGAATCTTGAGCGTCCATGTGCTTTAAAATTATTTAATATCATATCAAATAGTTCTGATATTAAAAAGTTAGTGCTTTCAAGAATTTTCGTAGTCAACTCGTTCGGGTTAAAGATCATTTTAACATTAAACAATTTGATTGTAAAACAAGCTGTTCCAAATAAGATTTTTAGAAATTATAATTCGGCAATAACATTTTGTAAAAATGATTATTTGAGTTTTAACAGAGTTACCAATCATAATTTTTCCTAATTAAGTGGAATTTAGAATATAAAATAATAGAACTACATAAAAAGACTTGCATATAAACGCTTTAGCATTATTTATTTAGGTGACGTTCAGAATAAAATAGCAATCACTATAAACTATCTAAAGGTTAGTAATAATTCTTTTTTTTGGATAGTTGTTTATACTAGAATAGCCATTTCTGTCCATAGATATATGAGCTTATTCAATGCCAAGTATATTCTTTTAGTGAATTATAATGACAATTTAACGTTAAAGGTGTTTAAGCAAGTCTTCTTTTTTCTAGCTCCAGTTGTCGAGTTTATTGTATAAGTGAATACATCGTGTAGTCTCAACTACATAGTATTAGGTTTTTAAATCTTATATAATTTAGCTGAAATTAGATTATTTTTTATTGTGTTCTGGTTGAAACAATCACATTATCAAATGATTACATCTTAAAAATTAAGACTGTAAATAATAACGGTATGCCGTTTGTTACCCGTTTATTTTCGTAAAAGTCACGGTATTCCGTGCTTTAAATTATTCTTTATTGATATGTTAATGTTTTTTAAATAACTGAATATCAGGTTATTGAGTGGCTTTGGAGACCACAAAAACTGTTTTGGCACATCAATTGGTATTATATTTATAAATAACGACATATGAGAAACGTAATACAATATGAGGGAATTAAAATATGGGTGGAAGACGATATAATGCACTGTAAACTTCATCCAGATTTTTTTAAGAGTTATAATAGAATCAGAACAGAGAAGACACTAGTTAACGCTATTACTTTTCTAAACGATAAAAAGTATATGCCTTTTCATATTGATTTAAAGCAACTTAGAGGCACGCATGCGGTTGAGATATTCATGCTTATTTCTAAGAGCGTTTCTATTAATACATTAATAGTGTCGAGAGTTTTCTTAGTGCGTTCAACTAGTTTAAATGATTTACATGCGCTTAATAGTATTACTAGTAAAACAGGTCTGCCTAATGGAATTTATGCGGATAACAATTTAGCTCTAAGATATTGTCAAAATGATTATCAATTTTTGTATAACGTTGGTTAATAGTTATTTGTTGTTGGAGAATAATAATTTAAGTGCATAGTATTAACTATTAAAAATAATAAAAGGAAACATATTGTTAACTTGTATAATTACGCCTTAATAACATTAATTAAGGATACGTTCGGAATAAATAGCAATCACTTACACCATTGGATCCCTATTAACAATCCATCCAATGTAAGTGTTTTTAAAAGCAGAGTATGTTCTTATACCCTAACTAAGAAGTATAATTTCTACTTTCAAAAAACATGTTAAGTGAATTATCGGTAACTATTTCATTTAAGGCGTTTAAGCGAGTTCAATATATAATAAGGAAAGAGAGCTAATTTGCTCTCTTTTTTTGTTCCATAAATTCATACCATTTTTTTTCACTCTAATTTCAAAAACGATTAATTGCTTTTTGTTTAATACCTTTGTTAAAAGACGTAATTAATGAGATGAATTTGCGTCTAAACAATAAAAAATAGAGCTATGTTAACTTGGAAAGATATTATCAGTTTTTCAGTAAATGGAAACCCAAAGCCAGACCGAAGAGTTGAGAAAACAGAAGAAGAATGGAAAGCAATTTTAACATCAGAACAATTTAGAATTACCAGAAAAGCAGGTACAGAAGCACCACATTCTGGTGGTTTATGTACAAGTTATGAAGCTGGTAAATACAACTGTGTTTGTTGTAACACACCATTATTCGATTCTACAATTAAATTTAACTCTGGCACAGGTTGGCCAAGTTTCTCACAACCTATTAAAGAAAACGCCATAAAATATTTAAAAGATACAGCCTTTGGTATGGTTAGAGTAGAAGTGCAATGCAATACGTGCGATGCGCACCAAGGCCATGTATTTCCAGATGGACCAGAACCAAGTGGATTAAGGTATTGCATCAATTCAGAATCTATGGTGCTTCAAACGGAAGAACAAGTTTCAGAATAAGGATTACTTATATTATGGCAATTCAATTCAACATAAAAGATAGATTTAACCAAGAACTTCCTGCAGATAAAATTCTAGAGAATTCTAGAAGACAGGTAAAGGAAGCGTGTTTTTCTTACGTTACACCAAAAATTCCTAGTAAGCCGTCATTAATTCATGTTTCACCAGAAATGTTAGCAAATTTAGGTCTAACGGAAGCAGATAGTAAAACACAAGAATTTTTAAACGTAGTTACAGGTGCTGAGCTTATACCCAATACAAAACCGTATGCTATGTGTTATGCTGGTCATCAATTTGGTAATTGGGCTGGGCAGTTAGGCGATGGTCGTGCGATAAATTTAACGGAAATAGAGCACAATGATAAACATTGGGCTTTGCAGTTAAAAGGTGCTGGCGAAACACCATACTCGCGCTCAGCAGATGGTTTGGCAGTTTTAAGGTCTTCCATAAGAGAATACTTGTGTAGTGAAGCCATGTTTCATTTAGGCGTGCCAACTACAAGAGCTTTATCGTTAAGTTTATCTGGCGATGAGGTGCTACGAGATGTTATGTATAATGGCAATGCAGCTTACGAAAAAGGAGCCATTGTAAGTAGAGTAGCAGAATCGTTTTTAAGATTTGGAAGCTATGAGATTTTTGCGTCAAAAGGCGATGCTAAAACACTAAAAACTTTGGTAGATTATACCATAAAGTATCATTATGCGGAATTAGGAGAACCGTCTAAAGAAACCTATATCGCTTTTCTAAAAGCAGTTACAAAACGAAGTTTAGATATGGTTGTGCATTGGCAACGTGTTGGTTTTGTGCATGGTGTAATGAATACAGATAACATGTCTATTCTCGGATTAACCATAGATTACGGACCATATGGTTGGTTAGAAGGTTACGACCAAGGTTGGACGCCAAATACCACTGATAATACACACAAAAGATATCGCTTTGGCACACAACCACATATTGTACTTTGGAATTTAATTCAACTCGCTAACGCACTGTATCCATTAGTAGAAGAGGCAGAACCTTTAGAAGAGATTCTTAATAATTACCAAATTGAAGTTCAATTAGAGCTTCAAAATATGATGTGTTCTAAATTAGGTTTAAAAGTGGAAGACCGAAATGATATTCAACTTATTGAAGTCTTAGAAGACGTATTGCAGCGTTCGGAAACAGATATGACTATCTTCTTCAGGAATTTAGCAAATTTAGAAAAAGAAAATACAGAAAATTGGTACGCTACAATTGAAGATGCCTTTTATAATCCAGAAGAAATTTCAAAGGAAATTAAACAACAATGGTCAGCTTGGTTTAAAAGCTATGAAGAGCGTTTAACGCTTGAAACATTGTCAGATGCTGAAAGAAAATCTGAAATGAATAACATAAATCCTAAATATGTGCTTCGTAATTATATGGCGCAACTAGCTATAGATGATGCAAATAAAGGTAATTATGATTTAATAGATGAATTATTCAATCTATTAAAAAAACCATATGATGAGCAACCAAATTTAGAAAAATGGTTTGCAAAACGACCAGAATGGGCAAGAGATAAAGTGGGTTGTTCTATGTTATCTTGTAGCTCTTAAAAACATAAAATTTTTTACTTAAACACTGTAATTTATTTTAAAAATAGAGACTAAGTTTAATGTCATTTAAATTAAAAAATAGAAATAAAAAAATGTCAGAATATAAAAAAGCATATATAGCAGGAGGTTGTTTTTGGGGAATGGAAGATTTGTTTAGAACACGTCCCGGAATTATAGATACAGAAGTAGGTTACCAAGGTGGCGAAAATGAGAATCCGAGTTATAAATATCATCCTGGTCATGCGGAAGGTTTAGAGTTAACTTACGATCCAAATATAACCTCATTTAAAGAAATTTTAGACTACTTTTTTAGAATGCACAATCCTACAACGGTAGACCAACAAGGCAATGATAAAGGCTCTAGTTACCGTTCTGCTATTTTTTATCAGAATGAAGAAGAGAAGCAAATTGCAGAAGAAATGATTGCTATTGTTGATGCTTCTGGTAAATGGGATAGTAAAGTGGTTACTACGTTAGAGCCTTTTGCACCATTTTGGCAAGCCGAAGAAAATCATCAAGATTATTTAGTAAAAAATCCAAATGGCTACACGTGTCATTACCTCAGATTTGAAGAACCTTATATCTAAAAGAACTTAATTTTAAGACGTATTGAAACTAAAAGATTTAGGCTTAGGCACAGCCGCAATTGGCAGACCAGTTTACATTAATATAAAAGAAAATGCTGATGAGAAACCGTTTAATTTGCCAGCATTTAAAACTGATGGATTAAAGGTTTTAGACGAGGCTTATAACAAAGGCATTCGGTTTTTTGATACGTCGCCTGGTTACGGTTTAGCGGAAGATTTATTGGTAGATTGGTTAAAGCAAAAAAACGACCCAACCATCAAAGTCTCTACAAAATGGGGTTATACCTATGTGGCAAATTTTAAATCAGATGCAACGGTACATGAAGTTAAAGAGCATTCGCTTAAAAAATTAAATGAGCAGTGGGAACAGTCTAAATTACTGTTGCCAAATTTAGGATTGTATCAAATACATTCTGCAACTTTAGATACTGGTGTGTTAGATAATTTAGACGTACTAAAACGCTTGCACCACATAAAGAAAACATATAATATTACCATTGGTTTATCTACAACAGGTAATAACCAAACAGCGGTTTTAGAAAATGCGTTATCTATTGAAGTTGAGAATGAAAGCTTGTTTCAATCGTATCAGAGTACTTTCAATATTTTAGACCAAAGTTTAGCACCATATAAAAACGAATTACAAAAATTGTCTGGTCCATTTATTATTAAGGAAGCTCTGGCAAATGGACGATTAATTCCTAACTCAAATTATTTTGACTATAAAAATCTTTATACGTTTATAAGTCAATTGGCTGATAAATACAATGTAGGTGCAGATGCTATTGCTTTAAATTATTGCGAATCTGTTTTTCCTGAAGCTATAGTTTTAAGCGGTGCTAATAATAGTAAACATTTAGAGGCTAATCTAAAAGCAGCTGAGTTTTCTCTAACCAATTCTGAAGTAGAACAATTAAGTGCTTTCGGAATTTCTAGCGAAAAATATTGGCAAGAACGAAAACAACTAAAATGGCATTAATTACCTTTAATACGTTTCCATAAACTGAATAATAAAGCCTTTCCGTCTGTTGTTTTTTTCTCTTGTTCTATAAAATTAACGTTGCCAGAAGCATCCACATCTATTAAATATTTAAACACAAAATCTTGAGAATTGGGTTTTAAATTCATCAAACCAAAACGCAAATCATTGTAATACAATTTGTCGTCTACTTGGTTAATAGTGTACCAACCTTTAGAAATAGCAATCATTTGTTTTACCTTCTCGTTTTCTATAAGATTACCTAATAAATGATGATTTTTAGGATAGGTTTCAAATGAAATTTCTTGGGTGTCAAAAAAGGAATAATCCGCAATAAGATAGTGGTCTTTAGTGTCTACGTTAGCATTCCAAAGTATTGTATTTAAGGCAGAAGGTCTAGTATCTAACTGTTGGTATGGAATATTTTGAAGTGTTAAGGCGTATTCAAATTTAGTAAATGCTAAACTTTTAAGTAGAAATGTAAGTGCTAAATAAGTAGTGCTTAAGGTAAGACCTATCGTATTATAGACCTGTCTTTTTTTAGAGGCACGTTTTTGAAATAGTACTAAAATAACACAAATTAAAAACGGTAAGGTGTACATTGGGTCTACAACAAAAATGGTTTTAAAAGCTAATCTTAAATCTAATGGCCAAAATAATTGCGTTCCCCAAGTGGTATGTGCATCTAAAATAGGATGGGTAATAAATGCCCAGAAAAACAGCCAAGACCAACCTTTAAAATCTTTGTATTTCTCATATTTAGAAACCAACCAACCAAAAACAGGCGCAAAGAGCACTGAAAATAGTACAGAATGTGTAAACCCACGATGCATAGCTAGTGCAGAAACCGTATCTGTAAAATAAGAAGCAAACACATCTAAATCTGGAATTGTACCAGCAATAGCACCATACAAAAGTGCTTTGTTTCCTACTTTTTTTCCTAAAACAGCTTCGCCAACGGCTGCACCTAAAACAATTTGAGTGAGTGAATCCATAATTGGTGGTAAAAATACGCTTTCTCTAATAGAAATGAGATATGAGAAACTTGGTAATCTCAATGTTCTTATTGTAACAAAAGTTACGTTAAAGACAAGTTGAACTCAGTATCTTTATTCAAACTTATTCGGTATGAAAAATAGTCTATTATTACTTGTTTTGGTTGTGTTTTTAGTGAGTTGTAACTCAAATAAAAAAGACCCTTATAGTGCAGCGAATAAAGAGGTCGCAGCCAAAGAACATCCTGGTAAAAAACTAATGGAAACTAATTGTAATATATGTCATAGTCCTGCAGCTACGCAACAGAATAGAATTGGACCACCAATGATTGCTATAAAAAGACATTATATAGATAGTGGAACCACAAAAGAAGAGTTCGTTTCTGCCATACAAGCTTGGATTAAGAATCCTAATGCCAAAGACGCAAAAATGTTTGGTGCTGTAAAACGATTTGGAGTTATGCCAAAACAGGCTTATCCAGAGAAAACAATAGAACAAATTTCAGAGTATTTGTACGATTTTGAAATTGAACAACCAGATTGGTTTGAGGCGCATTACAATGAAGAAATGGGAAACCGAAAAGGGACAGGTAATGGTAAAGCCATGCAGAACAAAGAGAATAAACAACAGGTAGAAGTGAATTTTGAAGATTTGCCGTATGGCGAACGTGGTTTAAAATATGCCTTAACGACTAAAGCTGTTTTAGGCAAAAACTTAATGGGTACCATTCAACAAAAAGGTGTTTTAGAAGCTTTAAAGTTTTGTAATGTGCAAGCGTATCCTTTAACAGATAGTATGGCTGTTGTGCATGATGCGAAAATAAAACGTGTTTCAGAGCAACCAAGAAATCCAAATAATAAAGCCAATAGAGAAGAGCTAAAATATATTGAAGACTTTAAACAAACCATCGCTAACAATGAAGAACCCAAGCCACTTGTTAAAGAGTTTGATAATAATGTTAAGGTTTATTACCCAATTACGACCAATACAATGTGTCTACAATGTCACGGAAAACCAAATGAAACAATAGATAAATTAACCTTAACTAAAATTAAAACGTTATACCCAATGGATAAAGCTATTGGCTATGGCGAAAATGAAGTAAGAGGTATATGGAGTATTTCTTTTGATAAATAAATAATGTCAGGTATGAGTAAATTTTCAGAAATAATAAATAAAGACCAACCCGTTTTAGTCGATTTTTTTGCGGATTGGTGCGGACCATGTAAAATGTTGAGTCCTATTTTAAAACAGGTAAAAGACGAGTTAGGTAATGATGTGGCTATCATTAAAATTGATGTAGATAAAAATCAATCTTTAGCAACAAAATACCAAGTAAGAGGTGTGCCAACAATGTTACTTTTTAAAAACGGTAAGCAAGTTTGGCGACAGTCTGGCGTTTTGCAAAAAGATGAAATAATAAAGATAATATCAAGTACTAATTAAGTTTTTTTAATACATGATAAATGTCATATTTCAAGATGATGTAAGTTCTTAATTTTACATCAAGAAATAATAACAATAACATGATTAAATCTTCAATAGCTCTATATAGCTGGACAAATGGCGTTATAATGATTGCAATTTTCGCTGTAGTATGTATTACCTTGGTTGGAATATTAATTAATTTTATGTCTAAGGGAAAGCCTAAAGACGAAGAAACAAAAGAACTTTAATAACAACAAATTTATATAAAATAAGAAAGGTTGTCTATTAATTTAGATGACCTTTCTTTGTATCAAAAGTTACGTAATTTTCTTTTTTTCTGTCGTATTTTTATAGCTCAAAATCAGGCTATGGAGGATATGCTTTTTTACGATAGATTGCAGTTTGCTTTTACTATCACTTTTCACTACATTTTTCCGCAATTAACCATGGGACTTTCATTAATGATTGTCTATTTTAAATGGAAATATCTCAGGAATAAAATCGAAAAATATAACAATGCAGCGAAGTTTTTCATGAAAATTTTTGCTGTTAACTTTACAATGGGAGTTGTAACTGGTATTCCTATGGAATTTCAGTTTGGTACCAATTGGGCAAAGTTTTCTGAGTTGACAGGTGGCATTATTGGTCAGACTTTAGCCATGGAAGGTATGTTCTCTTTCTTTTTAGAATCCTCATTTTTGGCGCTCTTTATTTTTGGAGAAAAATTAATGGGTCAGAAATTACATTTCTTAACTGGCCTTTTTGTGTTTATAGGTTCGTGGGCAAGTGGTTGGTTTATTTTGGCTACCAATGCTTGGATGCAGCATCCTGTAGGACATGAGGTTTTAGAAAATGGAAAATTTGTTTTAGATAATTTTTCAGAACTATTTACAAACCCTTGGTTAATTCCTGCTTTTTTACATAATCAAATGGCTTCTGTAGTTACGTCTGCTTTTGTGGTAGCCAGTATAGGTGCATTTTATATTTTAAGAAATAAACAAACCGAGTATGGTAAGTTGTTCTTAAAAACAGGTGTCATTTTCGGATTGATTTCTAGTCTGTTGGTGGCTTTTCCAACAGGCGACTGGAATGCTAAAAACGTCGCAAAATATCAGCCTGGGACTTTTGCAGCGATGGAAGGTATTTTTGAAACCGAACATGCAGGCGCAGAAATTGTTCTTATTGGGCAGCCAAACATGTTAGATAAGAAATTAGATAATAAAATTGCAGTGCCAAACATATTAAGCTTTTTAACTTATCAAGATTGGGATAGGCAAATTGCTGGTATGGACCAATTTAAAGCCGAAGAATTACCAGATAACATTCCTGCATTATATTATTCATACCATATTATGGTTGGCTTGGGTACTATTTTTATTGGTGTAATGTTTGTAGCGTTGTTCTTTTTATGGCGAAAAAAATTGTTTACCATGAAGCCATTACTTTGGATGATTATGTTTCTAGTTCCATTTCCTTACATCGCTAATATTACAGGTTGGTACACGGCAGAATTGGGTAGACAACCGTATTTGGTCTATGGTTTATTAAAAACTAGCGATGGTATTTCGCCAACAGTCTCATCAGGAAATACACTTTTTACTTTACTTGGTTTTGTAGCTTTATATATGCTTCTTGGACTCTTGTTTTTGGTCTTAGTTGGTAAAACTATAAATGAAGGTCCAAATCATCAAAAACATTAATTATGGAAATATTTTGGTACATCGCAATTGCAATTGTTTTAGCAATATTTTTTGTTTTAGATGGATATGATTTTGGCGCAGGAATTGTTCATTTATTCTTTGCTAAAGAAGAAAAGGATAAGGAGGTCATTACTAAATCTGCTGGTTTATTTTGGGATTCTAATGAAGTGTGGTTAGTCGCAGCAGGAGGCATGCTTTTTATGGCCTTTCCAACCTTTTATGCATCTGTGTTTAGTGGCTTCTATTTACCATTAATAATTGTATTATGGTTGATTGTTTTTAGAGCAATAGGTTTAGAATTTAGAGGGCAATTTAAATACCAAATGTGGAAAGATATTTGGGATAAATCATTCGGTGTTTCTAGTTTATTATTGGCTTTATTCTTTGGAATTGCGCTAGGAAACATCGTAAGAGGTGTAAATTTAGGTATTGTAGATAATGGAGTTGCTGCGCATGAAGGGCATTATTTTTTCTTACCATTATGGGATAGTAGTTTTAGTCCTTTAACAGAGCATCCAGGTGTAATTGATTGGTTTACGGTGTTAATCGGCATCATTTCTGTCGTAACCTTAACAATTCATGGTGCTAATTGGGTTATACTAAAAACCAATTCTTCAATTAATAATAAACTCAAAGGCGTAATTTTTAAATTGAATATTACGCTCGCAGTCCTTACAGCTCTTTCATTGATATTGTGGCAAAATGTGAATCCTAACTCGTTAGATAATTTTGCAGACAAACCTTATTTACTAGTTTTTCCTATTGTTTATTTAGCAGGTTTGGTTGGTTTGTTTTTTATTAAAAAAATAAAGAAAGATAGTCATGCTTTTCTGTTTTCAACCTTATTGATTTTAGGCGGAATTACATCGTCTTTAGCATCGCTTTTTCCTGTGATATTACCTTCAGTTAATGATGTGCACGAGCATCTTACTATTTATAATACGTCTGCATCACAATATGGCTTATCTGTTGCTTTAACTTGGGGAATTCTTGGATTTATTCTCATTGTTGTTTATATGATTGTTCAAAAACGATTAACAAGCGGGAAGATTGATAACATGGATTATGGTCATTAATTTTATTTAAATGACAGGCACTCTAATTTCATTAATAAGTATCATAATTGGCATTATTTCGGCTAATACCTTTGGTTCTATCTTTAAGAAATATTCATTAGGCTTTAAAGGCAACACTTTAATTGGTGTTTTTGGAAGTATCTTACTAATTAAAACGTTTGGACGCTTAGGTTTTGACCCATGGTCTATTATGAACAATGGCGATTTTGATACGTTCCGTTTAATAATCAATATCTTGTTTTCTGCCTTAGGCGGAATTCTAGGACTTGTAGTTTCAAAATTTATTGTTTCTAAAATGAATAGAAATTCATCAAATAATTAATCTTTCTTGTGTAACTAAAGTTACTATCGAGCTCATTAAAGCAGAGTACCTTTAATGAAAACTAATAGTCATGTCTAAAATTGTCATTTTAGGAGCAGGTATTTCTGGTCATGTTGCTGCAACACATTTACGTAGAAAATTATCTAAACAACACGACGTTGTCGTTGTATCACCTAACAGTAATTATCAATGGATTCCATCCAATATTTGGGTTGGTATTGGTAGAATGAAGTCTGAAAAAATCTTGTTTCCACTTGCACCTTTATATAAAAAGAAAGGTATAAGCTATAAACAAGCTAAGGCCATTTCGTTTCACCCAGAAGGCAATAAAACAGAGCTAAAACCATATGTTTTGTCAGAATATGTTGCAGGAAATAACAAAGGACAACAAGAAAAAATAACATACGATTACTTAATAAATGCGACAGGGCCAAAATTAAATTTTGAAGCTACAGAGGGCTTAATACCAGGAAAGAATAAAACCTATTCAGTTTGTACTTATACACATGCAGACCACGCTTGGGAAGGGTTGAATGAAGTCATTCAACAAATGAAAAAAGGAATAAAAGCAAAAATTTTAATAGGTACAGGTCACGCTAAGTCCACATGTCAAGGAGCGGCGTTTGAGTACATATTAAATGTGGAGCAAGAACTTAGAAAGCATAATGTTCGAGATATGGCAGAAATCACTTGGATTTCTAATGAGTATGAGCTAGGTGATTTTGGAATGGATGGCATGTTAATGAGTTATGGAGACATGATAATGAAATCTAGTGAGCTTGTTGAAATGATTTTTGAAGACAGAGACATTAAATGGATTTTAGGTTCAGGCGTAAATAAAATCGAAGATGGATTAGCACATTATGAAACTTTAGATGGCGATTATAAAACAGAATCTTATGATTTTGCGATGTTAATTCCTGCATTTTCTGGCCATGGGTTTAAGGCATATGGTAAAAACAACGAGGACATTACAGAAAAACTTTTTAATGGGTTTATGATCGTTGATGCAGATTATACGGCAAAACCTTATGAAGAATGGAGAGTACAAGATTGGCCAGAAACCTATCAAAATCCAAGTTATAAAAATGTTTTTGCGCCAGGAATTGCGTTTGCGCCACCACATACGATCTCTAAACCTAGACTAAGTAAAAATGGAACAGCTATTTTTCCGGCACCACCTAGAACAGGAATGCCATCAGGAATTACAGCAAAATTAGTAGCTGATAATATTATCGATAGTATTAAAAACGGCAAAGAAAATTTACATCATAAAGGGTCAATGGGGAATATGGGAGCCGCTTGTATAGCTTCAGCAGGATTTGGTTTTTGGAAAGGAAGTGGCGTAAGCATTACCACATATCCTATAGTTCCAGATTTTGAAAAATATCCTGATTCTCATGGAAGACATTTGGGTAAAACTTTCGGATCTATTGGTCTTGCTGGTCATTGGCTAAAATTAATGTTGCATTACGCCTTTATTTACAAGGCAAAAATGAAACCATTTTGGTGGTTGATTCCAGAGTAGTTTTTATCCTAAGAGTTTAGATATAGGAATAATTTTAACAATGATTAATCACATAGGAGTAGTGTCCCCTTATAGGGACTTTAGAGGTGTTTTTCTAGTATTTAAAACGAATAAACAACAATTAATTAGTAATTACATATTATATTATCATGAAAAGAATATCACCAAGAATGCGTTTTAGAATGATGAATCCGTTTCTCCAGTTTTTCAAATTTATAATTTTAAGTATAAAAATTATGGTTATTGTAGCTGGTGGACATGGTGGAACAAGAGAAAATTCAAAATAATATATGAGAAAGATAATTATAGCAATTTTAGGGTTAAGTTTTATAGGGATTCATTCTTGTAAAAATGAAACTTCGAAGGAAATACCAGTAAAGGTTGAAACGATATTTGTAGAACCAACACCAATTGATGATGGCCGTATATCGCTAGATCTAAATCCAATGCAGAAAAACCATCAACTCTCTAATATGAGGAGTCATTTAGAAGCTGTGCAAGAAATTACACTTTTGTTGTCTAGAGAAGATTACGATAAAGCTTCAGAAATAGCATACACAAAGTTAGGATCTACTACCGAAATGAAATTGATGTGTGCCTCATTTGGAGATAAAGGTTTCGAAAATATGGGTTTAGAATTTCATAAAAGTGCAGATAAAATGAGTGAAATTTTTAAAGAAAGAAATAGAGAAAAAGCATTAGTTGCTTTATCAAATACAATAAATTACTGTGTGCAGTGTCATGCAACATATAAGCAGTAATATAAAAATTAACTGATGTGGTTATCAGTTTTTGGTTGGTTATTGAAGAGCGTTTATTTTTTTAATGAACGCTCTTCTTTGTTATACCCAGTAGTAATGGAAGAAATGGCATTAGGTAACCTTTGTTACTAACTATTATTTTTCTTCAATCTATTTTTGTCAGAACAAATAATAACACTGATGAAAATATCACATTTATTAATGATTTCTTTTTTGCTTTTAGGTATTTTAATTAATGCACAAGAATCAGTTACAATTACTAAATCAGAAGTCTTAACGAAAGTTTCAGAAAATAACACAAGCATTAAGATTTCTGAAGAAGATTTTAATCAAGCTAAAGCAGATTTTAGACAAACAAACGCAGTGTTTTTACCAAACATAACGGCTAGTCATACAGCACTGGCAACAACTAATCCGTTAATGGCTTTTGGTTCTAAATTGAATCAGGAAATTTTAACAGCAAGCGATTTTAATCCGGCTTTGTTAAACGACCCATCGCAAATTGAAAATTATGCGACTAAATTCGAAATTCAACAGCCATTAATCAACATGGATGGTATGTTTCAGCGTAAAGCAGCCAAATCTAAAATGGAGGCGATGGCTTTAAAAACTGAACGCATACAAGATTATTTAGCGTTTGAAGTAGAAAAAGCATATATGCAATTACAATTAGCTTACAAAGCGGTTGATGTTTTGGAAACAGCATTAGAAGCTGCAAATGCAAATAAAAGATTAGCAGATAATAGTCTAAAACAAGGGTATTTGCAACGTGCAGATGTGTTGAATGTTGAAGTTAGAGTTACAGAAGTACTAAACCAGTTACAGTCAGCAAAAAGTAATCTGCAAAACGCTTCCAATTACTTATCATTTTTAATGAATGATGACACCTATGTAGTTTATACGCCAACTGATGAATTAGTTGTTTCTGCAACTACAGTTGAAGATCAATCAATTTCTAAAAACCGTTCGGATATAAAGGCAATGCAATTAGCTTCTAATGCATATGAAGCAATGAGCAAAGCAGATAAAATGGCATTCTTACCAAGATTAAATGCTTTTGGAAGCTACGAGCTATACGACGACCAAATTTTTCAAGGTGATGCTAATGGCTATTTATTTGGTGCACAATTGAGTTGGGATATTTTTCAAGGATCTAAACGATTTGGAAAATCACAAAAAAGTAAATCGGAATTCGAAAAATCGAAATTAGAATACAAACAATATGTATCACAAAGTAATCTAGAATTGAATAAAGCAAAACGTGCTTTTATTGATGCTGAAAACAAATTGAAATTAAACAGTTTAGCTTTAGAGCAGTCCGAAGAATCTCTTAGAATTAGAACCAACAGATTTAAAGAAGGCTTAGAAAAAACATCGGATTTACTGATTGCTGAGACTCAGTTTGCTCAGAAGCAATTAGAATATTACCAAACCATTTTCGAATATAATTACGCGCAAGCGTACTTACAATTTTTAACAAAAGAATAATTTTTCCTGCAAGGTTTCCGAAACCTTGTAGGTACCAACATAAAAACAATCAAAATGAAAAAATATATTTATTTACTAACGCTTACAGCAACAGCATTTTTTGTAACCAGCTGCGGAAGTGAAGACAAGAAAACCGTTGAAGATAATTCGCCAGCAATTGTTGTAAAAACAAGTCAGGTGGAAGCCAATAGTAATAGTCCATTTTTAGCGGTTAGTGGTAAAATTCAAGCTACAAATAGTGCAGATTTAAGTACTAGAATGATGGGTTACGTTAATATAGTTCACGTAAATGTAGGCGATATAGTACATAAAGGGCAATTATTAGTGTCTATTAATAATAGCGATTTACAAGCCAAAAGAGCGCAAGTTAGCGCAGGAATCACTGAAGCAACAGCTGCTTTTAATAATGCACAAAAAGATTACAACCGTTTTAAAAATTTGTTTGCAGACAATAGTGCATCACAAAAAGAAATGGATGATATGACGGCAAATTTTGAAATGGCAAAAGCAAGATTAGAATCTGCTAACCAAATGAAAAACGAAGTGAACGCACAGTTTACTTACAGTAATATCACGGCGCCTTTTAGCGGAACAGTTACTAGTAAAAATGTAGAAGCTGGAAACATGGCGAATCCAGGAGTTCCATTAATTAGTATTGAAACACCAGGTGCTTTTGAAGTCATGGCGATGGTACCAGAGTCTGAAATTTCTGAAATTAAAAAAGGAACAACTGTAGATGTTTTGGTAAAATCTATTAACCAAACTATCAAAGGAAAAGTGACAGAAATAAGTACATCTGCGAAAAATACAGGTGGACAATATTTGGTAAAAATAGATTTAGATAAAACAGAAGCCAAAATTTTATCAGGCATGTTTACAACAGTTCAATTTCCGGTGGAAAGAAAAGCAAAAACTGCAATGGTTTTAGTACCAACTGAAGCTATTGTAACCAACGGACAATTATCTGGCATATATACACCAAGCCAAAGTAATACAGCCATGTTACGTTGGTTACGTTTGGGTAGAACTTTTGGAAATCAAGTAGAAGTATTATCTGGTTTAAATGCAGATGAAGCTTATATCGTTTCTGCAGAAGGAAAACTATATAACGGAGCTAAAATTTCAATTCAATAACTAAAAAATAACTCGTAACAGTTTTTCTCCTCTGGGGAAATTAAAAGGGGCCAATTATGAAAGAAGGTATCGCAGGAAAAATCGCCAAAGTCTTTATGCAGTCTAAGTTAACCGTGTTGTTAATGATTGTGTTTATGGTGGTTGGTGTTTATAGTTCGTTTTTAATTCCGCGTGAGGAAGAGCCGCAAATTGATGTGCCAATGGCAGATATTTTTGTTGGTTATCCTGGAGCTAGTCCTACGGAAGTGGAGTCGCGAGTGATTAAGCCGTTAGAGCAATTAATTTCGAATATTAAAGGTGTAGAATATGTGTATTCAACGTCGATGAAAGAGCAAGGTATGGTTATCGTGCAATTTTATGTTGGCGAAGATATTGAACGTTCGTTTGTAAAAATGTACAACGAAATTAATAAACACATGGACCAAATGCCTGCTGGTGTTACGTTTCCGTTAGTGAAAACGAGAGCGATTGACGATGTGCCAATGTTGGGTTTAACCTTGTGGAGTGAGAATTACGACGATTACCAATTAAACCAAATGGCTCAAGAGTTAGAGGCCGAAATTAAAAAGGTAAACGATGTTGCGATTACGCATAAAATTGGAGGAAGAGACCGTCAGTTGCGAGTGGTTTTAGATAAAGATAAATTAGCAGCAAGCGGATTAGATTTTCTGTCGGTTTCTGAAATGATTAAAGCCAACAACAGTCAATTAAGTGCTGGAAGTTTTGATAAAAGTGATACGGAATTCCTTGTAAATACTGGGAAGTTTTTAGCCTCAGTGACAGATGTCGAAAACTTAGTAGTTGGTGTGCAACAAAGTCAGCCTATTTATTTAAAGCAAGTGGCGAAGATTATTGATGGACCAGAAGTGCCTCAAAATTATGTGAGTTTAGGCTTTGGAAAAGGGAGTGAAGCTTCTGCCAAATATAAGTCTGAATATCCTGCTGTTACTATTTCTGTTGCTAAGCGAAAAGGTGCAGATGCAATGAAAATTGCAGAAGTTATTATAGATAAGTTAGAGCATTTGCGAAGCAGTTTAATTCCGGATGATGTTCATGTAGAAATTACAAGAAACTATGGAGAAACAGCGTCTCATAAAGTATCAGAATTATTGTTACACCTTATAGGTTCTATTGTTGCGGTTACAATTGTAGTGATGTTAGCTATGGGATGGCGAGGTGGATTAGTGGTGTTTTTATCTGTACCAATTACGTTTGCACTAACTCTGTTGAGTTATTATATGATGGATTACACGCTTAACCGAATCACACTTTTCGCGTTAGTATTTGTAACAGGAATCGTCGTCGATGATTCCATTATTATTGCCGAAAATATGCATAGGCATTTTAAAATGAAACGCTTGCCGTTTAAACAAGCGGCTTTATATGCCATTAACGAAGTGGGAAACCCAACCATTTTAGCAACATTTACAGTAATTGCTTCGGTATTACCAATGGCTTTTGTTTCTGGTTTAATGGGACCATATATGGCACCAATGCCAATTGGAGCTTCTATTGCGATGATTTTATCTTTATTTGTCGCCTTAACCATTACACCATATTTGGGTTATATTTTCTTAAGAGAAAAAGACAAAAAAGGTGCTGAAGAAAAACCAGAAAAAGCAGTAGAAGACACGTTTATTTACAGAGTTTACAACAAGTTTGAAAGACCACTTTTAGAAAGTAAAGGAAAGCGTTGGTTATTTTTATTAGGAACTTTTGCCGTATTAATGGGAACTATGGTATTGTTTTTTACAAATTCGGTAGCTGTAAAAATGTTGCCTTTTGATAATAAGAATGAATTCCAGGTGGTTATTGATATGCCTGAAGGAACAACGCTTGAAAGAACAGGAGTTGTTGCTCAAGAGATTTCACAGTATTTATCTAACAGACCAGAAGTTGTTAATTATCAAAACTATGTTGGGACGTCTGCACCAATAACCTTTAACGGTTTGGTTCGTCATTTCGATTTGCGTGGTGGAAGCAATATGGCTGATATTCAAGTGAATTTATTGTCTAAAGAAGACCGTTCTGCGCAGAGTCATGATATTGCAAAATTACTTCGTCCAGATATTCAGAAAATTGCAGCAAAATACAACGCGAATGTGAAGTTGGTGGAAGTGCCACCAGGACCACCAGTGTTATCGACTATTGTTGCTGAAGTTTATGGACCAGATTACGATGAGCAAATTAAAGTTGCAAACCATGTTCAAGACATTCTGAAAAACACAGATGATGTGGTAGATATTGATTGGATGGTTGAAGATGACCAAACCGAATATCAATTTGACATTAACAAAGAAAAAGCAATGTTATATGGTGTGGCACCGCAGCAAATTGCCTACACTATGAATATGGCTTTATCTAACAGAGCGATTACCAACATTTATGATGAAGATGCAGTAAACCAAATTGGTTTGGTGTTGGCTTTAGACGAAAAGGAAAAATCTACGATTACAGATATTTCACAATTGAAGGTTAAATCTAAAATGGGAAATATGGTTCCTATTTCAGATTTGGTAGATATTTCTGAAACAACAGCAGCAAAAAGTATTTATCACAAAAACCAGAAACGTGTGGTTTATGTCATGGCAGATATGGCTGGAGAATTAGAAAGTCCTGCGTATGCAATTTTAGGAATGGAGAAAAAGTTGAAAGAAATTCCATTACCAAAAGGTTACGAGATGAACGAAATGTATTTAGGTCAGCCCGAATTTGAAGATGATTATACTGTAAAATGGGATGGCGAATGGCAAATTACATTAGAAGTCTTTAGAGATTTAGGAATCGCCTTTTTAGGAGCCATTATCTTAATCTATATTTTAATTGTTGGATGGTTTCAAAACTTTAAAGCACCAGTGGTTATGATGGTGGCAATTCCGTTGTCATTAATCGGAATTATTCTAGGGCACTGGATTATGGGAGCGTTTTTTACGGCAACATCCTTTATAGGAATGATTGCATTAGCCGGAATTATGGTTAGAAATTCAGTTTTATTAATTGACTTTATCAACTTAAGAATAGAAGAAGGCGTGCCAATTAAACAAGCAGCAATTGAAGCTGGAGCGGTTAGAACTACACCAATATTACTTACGGCAGGAACGGTTGTTATTGGAGCATTTGTGATTTTGTTTGACCCCATTTTCCAAGGATTAGCTATCTCATTAATGGGAGGAACTATTGTATCTACTGTATTGACTTTGTTAGTTGTACCATTGGTTTATTACATGATAGAGAAAAAGAATTATAAATAATGAGATTCTGAAGCAAGTTCAGAATGACAAAAAACAAAGAAATGAAATTAGTCATAGTTACAGCAGTAGAAGAATATCAAAAAGAAGTGTTGAAGCTTTTTAAGAAAGCCAATATTCAGAATCTAAGTAGTTCTGATATTGATGGTCATAAAAATAGGCCATCAATAACGATGGCTTCAAGTTGGTTTCCTGGCGAGCAATTTGGTAACGAATCACGTTTGTTTTTTTCGTTTGCTGAGGATGGAAACATTGATGCGTTATTCGAATTGTTAAAAGTGTTTAATGAAAATTTAGAATCGAACAATCCTATTAAAGCGGTTGTGGTTCCTATTGAGACATATATATAATTTAAAAATTAATTAAAATGTTAAATACTTATTTCAGAGTCATCGTTGGTACAATGGTATTATTAAGTGTAGTATTTTCTGTTTATGTAAGTCCGTATTGGATGTGGTTTACAGTATTTATTGGTGTCAACTTAATACAGTCCGCATTTACCAAATGGTGCTTACTAGAAACTATTTTAGTGAGGCTAGGAGTTAAGAAAGAAGGTGGAAGTTGTTCCTCTTGTTAATTTTATGTTATAGAATGTAACAAATTATATTTGGTTGCGTCCTATAGGTGTAAAATCATCAATTATGGAATCAAATTACCACACGCTTAAACGCACAGACAATCAATTATTAGTCATAACACATTTATCTCAGTTACTAACGTATGTCACAGGTTTTGGTGGACTAATTGCCCCATTAATTCTGTGGGTAACACAGAAAGAACAGGTAGAGGGTATGGATGAGCACGGGAAATCTATTTTAAACTTTCAATTAAGTCTTGTTGTTTATTCATTAATAAGTATTCCTTTAATCTTTGCTCTTGGATTGGGAATTTTAATCTTAATATTAGTCGCAATCTTAGCATTTGTAATGCCGATTGTAAATGCTATAAAAGCTAGTAATGGAGAATTACCTAGCTATCCATTGTCTATTAATTTTGTTAGTTAGTTATTAAAAGAAATGGAAATAGAAAGGCTCATCGTTTGATGAGCCTTTTTTATTCCAGTATAGGCCAGAATCTCTTTTAATAATGATTATTATTAACGCAAAAAAAAACACTCAATCAAATGAGTGTTTTTTTTATATAATTTATTCATCTCTTTGTTAGAGATTTCTGCCTTCGCAGTAATTAGATTATGAGTTAAGCATCACTGGCATAACAAGCATAGTTACATGCTCACCTTCATCTAAACCATCAATTGGTGTTAAGATTCCTGCTCTGTTTGGTAAGCTCATTTCTAACTGTACGTTATCTGAACTTAAATTGTTAATCATTTCAGTAAGGAAACGTGAGTTAAAACCAATTTGCATATCGTCACCTTGATAATCACAAGTTAAACGTTCTTCAGCCTTGTTAGAGTAATCGATATCTTCAGCAGAGATATTTAATTCAGCACCAGCAATTTTAAGTCTAATTTGGTGTGTTGTTTTGTTAGAGAAAATACTAACACGACGAACAGAGTTTAAAAATTGTGTTCTGTCTATTACTAATTTATTTGGATTCTCTTTAGGTATTACGGCTTCGTAATTAGGGTATTTCCCATCAATTAAACGACAAATTAATACTGAGTTTTCAAAAGTAAACTTAGCATTAGATTCATTATATTCCACCAAGACATCATCATCACTTCCTGCTAAAATACCTTTTAAAAGATTTAAAGGTTTCTTAGGCATAATGAATTCTGCCGTTTCGGTAGCACTAACATCGTTTCTAGTATACTTTACCAACTTGTGAGCATCTGTAGCTACAAATGTTAAGTTATCTTGAGAAAATTGAAAGAATACACCACTCATTACAGGTCTTAAATCATCATTACCAGCTGCAAAAATAGTTTTACTAATTGCTGTGGCTAAAATGTCTCCCATTATCGTTGTTGTACTTGCATCTTCAATAGAAACTGCATTTGGGAATTCTGCACCATCAGCATAAGCTAAAGCATATTTACCATGATTAGAGCTAATTTCAACAGTATTGTTTTCTTCAACTACAAACGTTAAAGGTTGCTCAGGAAATGTCTTCAACGTATCTAATAGTAAACGTGCTGGTAAAGCAATGCTACCTTCAGAATCACTTTCTACATCAATCGTTGCAGACATTGTTGTTTCTAAATCACTCGCCGAAATCGTTAATTTCGATTGGCTCAGTTCAAATAGAAAATTATCTAAAATAGGAAGTGTATTACTGTTATTAATAACGCCTCCTAATACTTGGAGTTGCTTTAATAAATATGTGCTTGAAACAATAAATTTCATACTAAATATATGTGTTTAATACTTTTAATTGGTCTTACAAATATATCTTAATAGATGGGTTTTATAAAACAAACTTATTAACAAATTAGGCTTAAGAATACACAATTCGTAACAAACCTTCGCTAGAATTTTAAGATGCGTATTTTCGTTTTCTTAAATAGTTGAAGGCAAAACCAAATAAACCTAAAAGTATGAGTGGCAAGGCTATATTAATAAATTGCCAAGTACCCTTACTTTCCTTTACTTCATCTGCATTTAAAAATGCGACTGTAATTTCCTTGGCTCTTATGTTTATAAGTCCTGTGTCATCTAAAAGATAGTTCACTGTATTAAGAAGAAATTCCTTGTTACCAAACGATTTTCCTGTCATTTGATCAAAGCCTAATTCAAGAGGTCTATTCTTTATAACTTCATTTTTAGCAACGTTTCCGTCAGAAATTACAACCATTTTAGTTGCTGTACTTTTAGATTTATAGTTCTTAACCTTGAAGGGTAATACACGTTTGTCGTACACAGACGTAAATTCTCCTTCTAATAAAACTGCTAAATTCTGAGGGCCTAAATTGTAATTTTCTTCATCGGGTGCTAGCGTGACGTTTGCCAATGAAATTGTTGTTGGTGCACCTTCCGTTTTAGATTTAGGAGAACTTTGTAATAATATGGATTTTTTAATGCCATTTTTTAAGGTGTCAATCGGACTGGCAAAATCGAACTTTACTAAGTTTAAATTCTTGGTAATAGGATGATTTGGATTAGAGGCAGCCAATGGCGAGTATTGCCATTGTATGGGTTGCATTTGTGCCTGACTACCTTCACCAATAGATAACATAATAGGAGCAGAGTATAGGTCTTTTACTAAAGTAGGGTTAACACGAACACCGTATTTAAAGAAGAAATCATTCAACTTTAAATCGCGCATAATAGAAACACCAGTTCCTGTGGCATTGTACAAACTATCTTTATCCATCACAACAGATTCTGTAAGCCAAAGACTTTTTCCACCATTCATGGTATATTGGTCTAACACTAGTTTTTCATTTTCAGAAAAAGCAATACTTGGTTTCGCAGAAACAATTAAATCGTATTGTTCTAACTTCTCGAGAGTCCCTTGTGGATTGGTAGCCACACTATCTAAAGTGAATTGCGCCAAGTTGTAATAAGGCTTTATTGTTTTTAGAAAATCTGCAATGTAAATATCGCCTAACTGACCATTTCCTTTTAAGATGGCAATCTTCTTTTCTTTTGCTTTAACCAATTTACTAAATCCGTCCGCAAAAGCATATTCTAAAGATTGTACTGAATTATTAATCTGTTCTGGCAAACCAAGTGTAATGCTTCGTTTTAAAAGCGGAATTTTTAAAGTTTGGTCTTTGTAGCTTGCAAAAGCCCAAGGAAAAATAATATCTTGCGTCACTTTCCCAGTGCTATTATCGGTATTTATATATGGTTCTAAACCAGCATTTGTAAGTTCTTCGATGTATTGCTGTCGTGTGGCTTCATCCTTTACAGGATCAATGTAATTGACAAAAATCTGTTTAGATTCTAATTGAAATTCTTCAACCATCTGTTTCACTTCCGTTTGAAGCAATCTAAATTCTGAAGGAAAATCGCCTTCTAAAAACACATCGATTACTAAAGGCGAATCTAAATCACTAATTAATGATTTTGAAACATCCGAAAGTGTGTAACGATGGTCTTTAGTTAAATCGAAGCGTTGATACACTGAGCTCGATATTGCATTTACAATTACGAGTCCGATGATAATGGCTACGATATATAGTATAGTTTTATTTTTTTTCATTCTCGAAGGTTATTTCTTCTTGATAAGGTTTTATAGCGATGACTTTATCATCTTTAAATATAATTTCTACGCGTTCTTGTTGGTCGTTAAAAGCACCAGGTTCTATTCCAATGCCATAGTTCCACTTATTAGAATCGTGTCTTTTATTAGCTTCATCCCAACTAAGCCATTCTGCATTGCCTAAAAGTGTGGCTATGTCTTGTTTTGAAACACCAATGAGTGTATCAGATTCAATGGTGTGATCTATCATTTCGTAACGTAGCGCAGGATTTTCGACCCAAGCTTCTCTATCAAAATATTTTTGATGATGGTAATTACTAATAATATTTAAAAATGGATAAAACATATAGAAAAAAACAAATGGCGTAGCCACTAAACTGATAATAGCTGTGAGCCATTTACGCTTGTCTACAGTATTAAAAAACAAAAACAATAAGACAAAAACGAAGACTAAAAATATAACTAAAAGTGGAGTAATTATCATACTATTGTTTTTGGATTCTAAGTTTTGTAAACAATAAGAAGGCTAAAGCAATACTAATAAAATAGATTAAATCTCTAGTATCTATAACACCACGACTCATGCTGTTGTAATGCGCAGACATACCAAGGTTTTCCATATAAATAAGGTCTCCAAAAACGTTATAATTAGATAATCCTTCAAAACCAAAATAGAAAAAGAAACATATAAAAACAGCTATAATAAATGCTACAATTTGATTGTCTGATAGTGTAGAAGCAAAGACACCAATCGCTGTGTAAGCACCAACTAAAAACAAAAGCCCAAAGTAAGACCCAATGGTACTTCCCATATCTAAATTACCTTTAGGATTTCCTAATTGAGAAACCGTGTATACATAGAGCAAGGTTGGTATCAAAGCCATAATAATCAATACAAATGCACCAAAATATTTACCAAGTACAATTTGAAAATGTGAAATAGGCTTGGTTACTAATAGCTCTAAAGTCCCTTGTTTTTTCTCATCACTAAAACTACGCATGGTTACTGCAGGTACTAGGAAAATAAGAATCCATGGTGCTAATAAAAAGAACGATGATAAACTCGCTTGTCCACTATCTAAAATATTGAATTCGCCTTTAAAAACCCAAAGGAATAAACCATTGAGTAATAAAAATACACCAATCACTAAATAGCCAATTGGCGAGGCGAAAAAGGTGTTTATTTCTTTTTTAAGTATTGCTAACATATTTTAAATTCAGTATTCAGTATTCAGTATTCAGTATTCAGTATTCAGTATTCAGTGTTTTTTAACTTTTTTCTAACAGCTATTCAAGCGAAGCTAATTTATCCACACTCCAAGCTTCAGGTTTTCCGTTAAACAAAGGTTTAGTTTTAGACCAAACGGTTTTAAATAAATCAGAATGTCTGTAATTATTTAAATCGTTTTCAGAATTCCAATAACTATACGTAAAAAAGATGTTGGTATTATTCTGGTCTCTGTATAATTCTAAAAAATTACAACCTTCAAAATTCCTAATCTTATCCTTTACAGTTTCAAAATTAGCCAAGAATTCTTCAATTTTTGTCGGTTCAAAACTCAGTTTTACAATTCTTACTAACATATCTCAATTTACTTATTGTAGAATAGAAGGTCTTTTTATAAAATTAATGGTTACGGTATCCATAGATTTTAATCCCATTAAAGTAGATGCGCCACCTACGGTTGTGCAATTGCTTTTATAAACTGCTATTTCAATATAACCCGAAGAATTAAAAACAACCAAGCCATTACCTTCTACATCGCGTTTAGATTCTTCAATATCAAAATTTACTATATCGCTAAATTTGTTGTGTATTTTTTTAAATTTATGATTACGAGCAAACACTTCGTAAGTTCTTCCTTTTTGAATATTTTCAAAAAATTGCCGCTTTATATTAGTCACTACATTTCCGTAATTGTCAATATAAATAACACTGCCTATAATTTGGTTTTGTTCGTCGTTTACAAACGGAATTAAATTTTTAATTGGTTTAATAGTGTTAATAACTTTTCCTATCACATCTAAGGTTCCACCACGAGCAATATGGCAGGCAACCTTTACAAAGATATCTAAAACAGGGAAGTTGGTTTCAACCCTATCATGGATGTTTATTTCTACCAATTTCTCAGGTACAATTTCGTTACAAATCATACTCATAATACCATTATTGGCGCATATAAAGTAATGGTCGTCTAATTTAATTGCAATATGCTTGTTTTCAGGGCTTAACTCAGAATCTATTCCTATTAAATGAATCGTTCCTTTAGGAAAACTACTGTACGCATTTTGTATTATATAAGCTGCTTCAGAAATATTAAAAGGCGAAATAGAATGCGAAATATCTACAATATTTATCTGCTCAAGTTCACTAAAAATAGCACCTTTTATAGCGCCAACAAAGTGATCTTTTTCTCCAAAATCAGTCGTTAAAGTGATTATTGCCATGGATTGATTGTTGATATTTTTTTAAGAATTGTGATTGTAAAATTATTAGCTTTGTGTGTACACACCTTGTTGTACAAAATTAAGAAAAGAAAAGAGATTAACGCATTAAATAAAGCACGCTTTTGAACGAACTTATACTAGAACTCGAAGAAATCACACCAAAAGAATTCTTCGGTGCACAAAATGCAAATATTGCACTACTTAAAAAGTATTTTCCAAAACTAAAAATTGTAGCCAGAGGCAATAAAATAAAAGCCTATGGTGACGAAGATTTATTAGAAGAGTTTGATCGCAGAATGACCATGCTAATTAAGCACTTTGCAAAGTATAATAAGTTAGATGAGAATGTAATAGAGCGCGTCCTCACAAGTCAAAGCAGTGATGATTACGCAACATCCGCAAAAAGTGGCGAAGTTATAGTACATGGTGTTGGTGGAAAACTCATAAAAGCACAAACTGCAAATCAGCGCAAGTTGGTAGAAAGCATGCGTAAAAGCGATATGGTTTTTGCTATAGGACCAGCAGGTACGGGTAAGACTTATACAGGTGTTGCATTGGCCGTAAAAGCATTAAAAAATAAAGAAGTAAAGCGAATTATTTTAACACGTCCTGCAGTAGAAGCAGGCGAGAATTTAGGATTTTTACCTGGCGATTTAAAAGAAAAACTAGATCCATACATGCAACCTTTGTATGATGCCTTGCGTGATATGATTCCGGCAGAAAAACTAGACAGCTATATAGAAAAAGGTGTCATTCAAATCGCACCATTAGCCTTTATGCGTGGTCGTACCTTAGATAATGCCTTTGTTATTTTAGACGAAGGGCAGAACACCACACACGCCCAAATGAAGATGTTTTTAACACGTATGGGCAAAAACGCAAAGTTCCTTTTAACAGGTGATCCAGGCCAAGTAGATTTACCGCGTCGTTCTATTTCTGGACTAAAAGAAGCACTTTTGGTACTAAAAGATGTCGAAGGTATTGGCATGATTTATTTAGATGATAAAGACGTCATTCGTCATAAACTCGTTAAAAAAGTCATTGCAGCCTATAAAAGTATAGAAAACAGAGATTAATTTTTTTAGAAGCTATTTCCAGCTTTCCGCTATATCTTTTTTGCTTTTAATGGCAAAAAAGGATGCCGCTTCAATCTGGGCTAGGGCTTAACCCAACTATTAATAATCAAAACACACTAGTAGCTAAAAGCTAACAGAAAATGAACAATACTATAACAGATACCAATTTCAATTTTCCAAATCAAAAAAGTCTTTACAAAGGAAAAGTAAGAGCCGTTTATAATATTAACAATGAGCAATTAGTAATGGTTGCCACAGACCGTTTAAGTGCTTTCGATGTGGTTATGCCAAAAGGAATTCCGTACAAAGGGCAAATTCTAAACCAAATTGCAACCAAAATGATGAAGGAAACCGAAGATTTGGTGCCAAATTGGCTAGTAGCCACACCAGACCCAAATGTAGCTGTAGGTCATCTATGCGAACCTTTTAAAGTAGAAATGGTTATACGTGGTTATATGTCTGGCCATGCAGCAAGAGAATATAAAGCAGGTAAACGCATGCTTTGTGGTGTGCCAATGCCAGAAGGTATGAAGGAAAACGATAAATTTCCATCGCCAATAATTACGCCAGCTACCAAGGCAGAAATGGGTGATCATGATGAGGATATTTCTAGAGAAGACATTCTTAAAAAAGGAATCGTTTCTGAAGAAGATTACTTAGTATTAGAAGATTATACAAAAAAACTCTTTCAACGCGGAACAGAAATCGCAGCAGCAAGAGGATTAATTTTAGTAGATACTAAATATGAATTTGGTAAAACTAAAGACGGAAAAATTGTGTTGATAGATGAAATACATACACCAGATTCCTCGCGTTATTTCTATGCAGACGGTTACCAAGAACGTCAAGATAAAGGTGAATCACAAAAGCAATTGTCAAAAGAATTTGTTAGGCAATGGTTAATTGCCAATGATTTTCAAGGATTAGAAGGGCAAACAGTACCTTTCATGAGTGATGAATATATAGAATCTGTGAGTGAACGCTATATAGAATTATACGAAAACATCACAGGCGATAAGTTTGTAAAAGCAGATGTTTCAGATATTCAGAGTAGAATAGAAGCTAATGTTTTAGAGTATTTAAAGTAGAGGAGTTTAGTCATGTTGAACGGTAGTGAGATATCACATAATATTTTTGGTTGATAATTGTTGAATTATTGGTAGAATGCGATTTCTCGTCGCTCATTCTTCGCTCTGTCGAAAAGAGTTTAAGTTACTCCTCAACTTCTTTTTCTTGAATAACGACTTTGTCCTTTTTGAAAATTGGAACTAAATAAGAAAGATTAAAACCATATCCACCACCAAAAGCACTACTGTCGTACGTTCTGTTGTATCCTGGAATATAAAGGTTTTCATAATTATTTATTTCCTTATCACTAATTAATATTTTAAGTTGAAGATTAATACCAGCATAAAAGTTATTAAAAAGTTCTGTTTTTAAACCTATTTGAAACTCTGTCCAAAGTGCTGTTAAACCAGTGAATTCTTGCCCTTCTGTAATTGAATATTGTTCATCCCAATATTGGTTGTATACATTGTAAACTGTAAAATTATTTAAAGTTTGACTAAAAGTACTTGCGCCAACTCTAATTCCGGCAAAAATCATGTTCTCCATGTCTAACCAGTTTTTGTAGAAATTAATATCAATTCCACCTTTAAAATAACTCCCTTTAGTAGTATTATTTAAGTAATCGGTTTCTAATGTTTTTTCTTCATTCCCAAGTTCTCCTGCGATATAAATTTGTTTAGATAGCCTATAATCGCCCATAATTTCAAAACCAGTATAGCTGTCATCAAAGTAGGTTCGTCCTAATTTACTGATATCAGCACCAAGTCTTAGACCATATTTTTGTTTGTAAACTAAGGTGTCATTTATAGTTTTTTTATCTTCTTGAGCAAAAGCCATTGCAGAAAACAACAGCAATATTATTGCACTTCTAATGATAGATGCGTACATGTGTTGTGTTTTCATTTTCAACAGAGTTTTCAATACTGTCTTCGATTATTATATTAGCAATCCAAGGATTATCATCCAAAATTCTAGCCACATTTAATTGCGTAAAAATTGTTTTATAACCACATGCTCTAGAAACGTAACTAAAATCAATTTGATACGTAATTTCTAGAATATCAATATTAGACTCTGTATTAACATCTTCGTCTAATCTAAAGCTCGTATCCTTTTCTAAAATATAGCGAGATGTTACAAAGTTGTTTCCTAATTCATCTGAGATCCTTAAAGGTAATGCTACAATACTCGTATTAGTGTCAAAGACATATAAATCGTCATCTTCAAAATCTACTACAATACTATCAGAAGACGCTGTTGGTTGGGTAACCTCTCCATTTTCATCTACTACCAATCCTTCACCATAAACGGTAAGTCTGGGAACATCTTTTGTTTCTGTCGTATCCAGATTGTCGTAAAACTCTATTACTAATCTTGGTGTTGTAGTTGTAGATGCTGCGCAAATATCATCTCGCTCACAATTGATAAGCGAGATAGCAATACACAGTACAAAGTATTTTATCTTTTTCATTAATATTTTTCAAATAATACAACCGTTTCAATGTGCGCAGTATGTGGAAATTGGTCAATTAAACTCAATTTTTTAATAGTATAACCTGCCTCCATTAATTGCTCAGTATCTCTAGCCTGAGTTGCAGGATTACAAGATACATAAACCAAACGTTCTGCTTTTAGGTTTATTATTTTTTTAAGAGTTTTTGGCGCAATACCAGCTCTTGCAGGATCTAAGATAATTGTTCTTATTTTATTGGTGTATTCTGGGTGTTCGGTTAAGAATTTACCAACATCTGCTGCATAAAATTTTAGGCCCTCTATATTATTGCGTTTTGCATTTTCTTTTGCATCTTCAATAGCCGCAGCAACAATATCTACACCAACTATTTTAGTGTTTTCGGCTTTGTTAGCTATAATTTGCCCAATAGTCCCAGTGCCACAGAATAAATCTAAAACAACCGTGTTATCAACAGCTTCTTTGTTTTCTAGAGCATAATCAACAACTTTAGTATAGAGTTTCTCAGCACATTTTGGGTTGGTTTGAAAAAAGCTCTTCATGCTAATTTCAAAATTTAAGTCTAATAATTCTTCTACAATTTTGTCATCGCCATAAACCAAAGAAATGCTTCCGGTAGTTGCAATAGTTCTATCTCCTGTTTCGTCATTTATGGTATGCAATAAACCTGCAACTCGGTCGCCAAATAATTCAACTAAATAATTAGCAAATTTATCTAAATCAAATTTTGGTAAATCATAAGATGTGGTTACCAAATTGAATAATAGCTGATTGGTTTTAAAAGATTTTCTAACTACAAAATATCTAAAGAAACCTTCCCTTTTTGGTGGATGCCAAGGTGGTAACCCTGTATTTACGCAGTAAGTTTTAATCTCTTTAAGTTGATTTTCAAATTCGGCATCAAATAAACCAGAATCTTTCTTAAGGTCATCGCCACACCACCAAGTACCACGTTTTTTAAAACCTAATGTGAATTCGTCGACATCGGTTTTTTTCTCATGGTTATATCCAATAGAAGAAAAACCATATTCCATTTTATTTCTATAATGGAAGGTGTTTGGAGAGGTTACAAATTCATCAAATTTATCTTCAATATCTGCAACTTTACCAATTCGTTTAAACAGTTCTAAAGTACTTTGCTGCTTGTATTGGTGTTGTTTTTCAATAGGTAAATTAATATAAGGTGCGCCAGGAATACTTTGGTAAGGCATATCAATTTCATCCTCAGAAGGTTTTAAAACCTCAAAAAGTTTGCCTTCGGCATATTTTTTACTACTCTTTTTAATTTGTGTTTTTACTAACTGACCAGGTAATGTATTCGGTACAAAAACAACAAATTCGCCATGCTCATTTCTAATACGACCAATGCCTTTACCACCAAACGCATAATCTTCTATTAGGATGTCTATAATCTGTCCACGTTTTACAAATTTGTTTCGTTCTCTTCTTGGCATTTCTTAATATTAATTAAGCTGCAAAGATAGGTGCAATTTTGCGAATAGTAAAGTTGAAAATGATGCTAATACATCTGAGTTTTATACAAATAAAAAACGGCTCAGATTTCTCTAAGCCGTTTTAGTTAATTAAGGGTGAAAAATTAGTTCTTATTAAATTTTTCCAAGATTTTTCCCATTTGTTTTCCTGCTGCTTCTCTGCCACCAAGTCCAAATGACAATACTACGGTAAGTGCTACGGTTCCTAATGTTATACCGAAAGCTAGGTTTACAATTTCGTCTGCAATGCCCATAGAACGTAGGCCTATTGCTAAGAATATAGCAATAATGCTAATTTTTACAATAGAGACAACAAACGGATTGTTTTTACTGTTTAAAGCCTTAGTAAATAGATTAGAAATAATTAAACCTAAGCCAATGATTACTATTCCAAATAGTATCTTACCAGCATAAGCTAAAACGGTATCGATTATTTCCGTAAGTTGTGTGAATTCTAATTTTTCGAAAGCCGTAAGCATTCCAAATACAACAATCAGAGCATAAGCAATGTTAGATATCAGTTTAGCTACGCTTTTGGTGCCAACATATTCCGTCATATTCATTTTTGCAACCAAGCCATCTACATTAAGACTTTGTAGTAATTCTTTTAAAAGTTGTGCTACAAAGCGTCCTACAAATACAAACACTAAAATGATAATTGCTGCAACAATTATTCTAGGGATAGCTTCAAAAAATGCGCTTAACATAGTTGTTGCTGGTTCGGAAATGGCTTTCATATCTAAAATATGAAACGCTGAGATTAATAAAGGAATGAATATGAATATAAATACAACCTTCTTTAAAATTGATACCACATTGATGTTTTCTGGTAACCTTAATTTTGGTGTGAATTTCTGAATGGTATCTCCAGATAATTCTACTAATTCTGAGACTATAGTCGCTAGCATATAGCCAATATATGCGACTAAACCTGCACCAATAATGTTGGGAATGTAATTTGTAAATCCATTTAATAGGTTTTTAATTGGATCTAGCACGTCTGTTAAACCTAGTTTTCCTAAAGCCAACATAAATACAAATATCATTACTAAGAAGTAAAGAAGTTTACCGATAAAAGAGGATAGCTTTAATTTTGAGTTTTTAAGCTGGTCATCTACACCAGTTTTTTTAATAAGTTTTGTTGTCATACGTTTTACAAAACCAGCA
This sequence comes from Winogradskyella sp. 4-2091, assembly GCF_045765065.1. Taxonomy (NCBI): domain Bacteria; kingdom Pseudomonadati; phylum Bacteroidota; class Flavobacteriia; order Flavobacteriales; family Flavobacteriaceae; genus Winogradskyella; species Winogradskyella sp. 4-2091. The sequence goes on along the minus strand of NZ_JBJKOD010000005.1, from coordinate 62,365 downwards.
ATAAACCAGCCGATAATTAGTATTAAAATAGCTGCAATTACACCAGAAAGGTTTTCACCAAATGATGCCGTAAATTTGTTAAATAAATCTGCTAAATAGTCCATGGATAATTAAAGTTGAATAGTTAATATTATATAATTGAGACACTTATTATTTTAAAAAGACACATTAATCTAATTTATTAGGTAAATATGGATTCGGTTTTTATGGTCGCTGAAAAGATTTCTAAATAAAAATGAACCTTTTCTAAAATCTTTCGTCTTTAAGATATGAGAGTAATAAATATACATACCAGACAAATTAATGAGCCAAAAGAAAATGTGTCTAAATTGTTTAAAACATTAGCAACTTCTAATGATTTAATTTGGCCTTATGAGAACTGGCCAGCAATTCGTTTTAAAAATGGAATAAGTATTGGAAGCAAAGGTGGACACGGAACTATTAGATATACAATTATAGACTATAGCGCAGACGATTTTATTAAATTTGAGTTTTCTAAACCTAAAGGATTTGTTGGTACACATGAATTTAGAATTAAAGCTACAAACAATACTTCAACAGAAATTAGTCATGAGATAACAACAGTTACTACCTTTAAAACAGCATTACTATGGGTTTTTGTAATACGTTGGCTTCATGATGCATTAATAGAAGATGCTTTTGATAAAGTGGAAAATTATTTTTCAGGAAATCACAAGAAAACTAAATATAATTTATGGGTTAAGTTGTTGAGAGAAATCTATAAACGTAAGGCTAATACAACCAAAACAGCATAATTGAAAACCGACCAAAGTATAGATAAAAAATTAGTAGAAGCTTATAAAAGTGGAGACAAAAGAGCATTGGCAGCTTTGGTAAAGCGATGGCATAAATTGTTTTGTGATAAAGCTTATTGGTTAGTTAAGGATAAAGAGGCAGCTAAAGACATTGCACAAGACAGCTGGACCATTATAATTAATAAAATCGAAACTTTAAAGGACCCAAAACAATTCAAATTTTGGGCCTATAGAATAGTCTGTAATAAGGCAACAGATTGGTTGAGGTTACAATCAAAAAATCAAAAACAAACGGTTAGGAATAATTTTGAAACTAAAACTGAAGACAACGTTTATTCTGAGAATGAACAGTTAAAACTTAAATTATCTAAAGCTATAAATGAATTACCAAATGCTCAGAAAATAGTAATAGAGCTATTTTATATTGAAAGTTGTACTTTAAATCAGATTAGCAACTTGTTAAATATCTCTATCGGAACAGCTAAATCAAGACTGTTTCATGCTAGAGAAAAATTAAAAAAAGAATTACAAGATAAAAAATAACATATTCTCGAATTCAAGAGAACTAAAAAATAAATTTTAAGATGAAAACTAAAATAGAAGAAATAGATCAATTAATAAAAGAGACATTAACTGAAGAAGAAGCAAAATTCTATGATGATCTGGAGGAGCAAAGCGTATTCGCTATGATTGCAGGTCTATATAAAGGTAAAAACTTATGGTTTACTGTGGTAATGCATATAGTAAATTTAGTGGCTTTTGGCTTTTTAATTTACTGTGCAATTGAAGCGTTTAAGACAGAATCAACCAATGAACTTATACTTTGGATTGCCGGATTTTTTATATGTTTTACAACCATGTGCATGATAAAAATATATGCTTGGTTGCAAATTCATAGAAATGCATTACAACGAGAATTAAAACGGTTAGAACTGCAAGTATCGTCACTGTCGTCAAAAATTTCGGAGGAGGTTTAATTTAAAAAAGATTCTTTGTAAATTGCAGCCTCTAGGGATGATTTCTTTCCCACGCTGAATTTTCGACTTCTCGAAAGGATAAAGGTAGATAAGGAACTCGCATAGCGAGATTTAATTATTAATGTTTGCATTGTGTATCAATGTTAAACGATGCCTTTTAAAGAGGCATAAACCTTAAATTATTTTTAAAATGGCTGTTATAGACCAAGTAACATCGCAAGAAGCGATAGATTTAGAAAACAAGTATGGTGCTCACAATTACCATCCACTTCCTGTAGTATTGAGTAGAGGAGAAGGTGTCTTTGTTTGGGATGTAGAAGGAAAGAAATATTACGATTTTCTTTCTGCATATTCTGCTGTAAACCAAGGACATTGTCATCCAAAAATTGTTGCTGCAATGACTTCGCAAGCACAAACTTTAACCTTAACATCAAGAGCTTTTTATAATGATATGTTAGGGAAATATGAAAAGTACGCAACTGAAACTTTTCATTTTGACAAACTGTTACCAATGAATACAGGAGCAGAAGCTGTAGAAACAGCTTTAAAACTCTGTAGAAAATGGGCTTATGAAGTAAAAGGAATTGATGAGAATGAAGCCGAAATTGTAGTTTGTGAAAATAACTTCCATGGAAGAACAACAACTATTATTTCTTTTAGTAATGACCCTGTTGCTCGCAAAAACTTTGGACCATATACTAATGGATTCATTAAAATTGAATATGATAATCTTGAAGTATTAGAAGAGACATTAAAGAATAATGCTAATGTTGCTGGTTTCTTAGTAGAACCTATTCAAGGTGAAGCTGGTGTTTATGTGCCAAGCGAAGGATATTTATCTAAAGCAAAAGCACTATGTGAAAAATATAATGTTTTATTTATTGCAGATGAAGTACAAACAGGAATAGCAAGAACAGGTCGTTTGTTAGCAACATGTGGTAATTGCAATTGTTCTGATAAACACTGCTCTGGCGAACCAGAAGTGAAACCAGATGTATTAATCTTAGGTAAAGCATTATCTGGAGGTGCTTATCCGGTTTCTGCAGTTTTAGCAAACAACAATGTGATGGATGTTATAAAACCAGGAAATCACGGTAGTACATTTGGAGGAAATCCTATTGCAGCAGCTGTCGGTATTGCGGCTTTAGATGTTGTAAGAGATGAGGACTTAGCTAATAATGCTGAAGAATTAGGGCAACTATTTAGAAGTGAATTATCTAAATTTATTGAAACAAGTCCTATTGTAAACGCAGTAAGAGGAAAAGGGTTGTTAAACGCTATTTTAATTAATGATACAGAAGAAAGCGATACCGCTTGGAATATCTGTTTGAAATTAAGAGATAACGGTTTATTAGCAAAACCAACGCATGGTAACATTATCCGTTTTGCGCCACCTTTAGTGATGACTAAAGAGCAATTGTTAGATTGTGTTTCTATTATAACAAAGACTTTAAAAGAATTTGAATAATAATTTCATTAGAATTCAAGATAAAAAAAGCGATTTTCATTTAAGAAAATCGCTTTTTTAATATTATAAAATAGAAACTATTTATTCTCCAGCATCTTCCATACCTTGCTGGTAGCCTTCCATAAATTCATTCATCATTTCTTGTCTAGCTTCCCATCCTCCTGTAGAAAGATCGTAAATGTTATAAATTAATGTTATAGCACATATAATAGTAATGACTAAAGCTACAGTTTTAGCAGTAGTCATTGCCTTTACACTTGTTGGATCATAATCATCAGGACTAATACTAGCTTTTTTTAATCCGCTCTGTGCTATAAAAAAAGCAGGAGCAGAAAGCAATATACCAAGGCCACCAAAGCAGCAGCATAATAGGCCAATTATTGATAAAACGTATACGACTGCAGTATTTAATTTTTGTTGTTCCATGGTTAAATTTTATTTAAATATAGTTTGATTAGATAACTTCCAACGATTATAATAACATTAGATATCGCTAATATAAATATAATTTTATTGCTGTTTTTAAAATTCTTAAAACTGTTTACAATTAGAAATCCAAAAAAGCCCAATAATGTGTAGATTGCAGGATACATAAAAAAAGCATCAATTAATTTACCTTCCAAGATTAACGCGATAGAGCGTTGAATACCACAACCCATGCACTCATAACCAAAAATTTTTTTGTTTAAGCAAGGAATCATGTAGTCTTCAAGACCGTTAATCAATATTAGCATAGCGCTAAATTAAGATTTTACTAAATACTTTTACAAATGAATTTATTATTTTTCTAAAGTGTACTTTTGTGTTTTAATTTTTTAATTATGAATATTTCTAGAACAGTAAATTTAATTTGCATTGTAGTTGGTGGCTTAATTGCATTCTATGCAAATGCAGAAGAAGAGCAAAATCTATATTTATTAATTGGTGGTATTGCCTTATTGATGTTTGGTATTTATAGAACTTCAAGAAATATTCCTAGCAAAAATGATAAACCAGAAGAGTCTTTTATAAAAACTGAGAAGGAAGATGAAGTTTAAAATTGGCGATTCGGTTGAAACTATAGACGACGATATTTCAGGAACTGTAACTAAGATTTCTGAAAACACTATTACAGTTGAAGATAATAATGGTTTTGATTTTCAGTTTGAAGCTAACGAACTCATTATCAGAGCAGCTGGTAATTCTTTAAAAAGTGCTGTTTACAATGCAGACTTTGAGGCTGTTAAAAAAGAAAAAGCATTTAAAAAAAGAAAACAAACACTAACGGTTAAACCAAAAGAACGACATGCACCAAAGTTTGAGGTTGATTTACATATTCATCATTTAACTAAATCGTCTAGAGGCATGACTAACTATGACATGCTAAATCTTCAATTAGATACTGCAAGAGGACAACTAGAGTTTGCAATTCGTAAACGAATCCCAAAAATTGTATTTATACATGGTGTTGGCGAAGGCGTACTTCGTCAAGAATTAGAAACCTTATTTAGCCGTTATAATAACGTAAAATTTTATGATGCTGACTATAAAACTTATGGATTAGGTGCAACTGAAGTTAGAATATTACAAAATATAGCGCCTTAATCATCATCTGTTTCCGGTTCGACAGTAATGATATAAGAAATATCAAAATCTCCATAATCTATATACGTAGAATTGATAATGTCAAATCCAGCATTTTCAATTATGAAATTAGTAGTCACAGATCTTGTATAAGTACTCGCTATAAAACCAGAGTCTTCAAATTCTTCTTGCGCAGAAATGTGATTGTATAAATAACGATAAATATCTAATCCTTCTTCATCCGCAACAATATTTACCTGTGCTCTAGGGTTTTGATTTACAGAGATATCTTCTAGGCGAGTGGGAACACCGTCATCATCGTCATCATCGTCTAAGTAATCTAATGTACCATCAGTATCAGTATCTAGCCCATTGGTTAACGGATCGTCATCACCATCAGCATTTAAAATATCAATTTCTTGTGAAGTTTTTACATTATCGTTGTCATCATCGTCGTCTTTGTAATCTGGTAAGCCATCACCATCCCAATCTTGTGGGTCATCAATTCCACCAGGTCCATACTCATCTTCACTTGGTATACCATCTCCATCATCATCAATAATTGTTGAGGTAGCATAAACCGTTCCGCTATCTGCTTCGTAATCCTCAATTACACTTAAATCACCAGGTGGAATATCATCACATAATTCATCGTCTTCTATAGATCTGTTATATGACCTTAGTATAAAGCGCGTTTCGCCTCCTTCTACAATAGTGAATTCTGCCGACGTAGCTGTTGTAAAAATTAATTCATTTTCTTCATCCTTATTTATTATTAATAATAACGCTTCACTAGGACTTTCACGAGTGTCATATAACAAATATGAGTTAACTGCATTATCACAACGTTCCAATTCACCTTCAAATTCTAGGTCAATTGTTAAAATATCGCCATCATCACAAGCGACTAAAAAAGCAAAACAAAAAAGGAAATAAAAACGACGGATCATAGATTCAATTTTAAACAAAAATAAAGGATTTGTAAAATTATAACGCTCCATTATCTAAATAATTTTATTTGCAATATTTTTGTGAAATGAAACACGTTTATTTAGATAATGCGGCAACCACAGCAATTCGTAAAGAAGTTATAGAACGTATGACTACAGTATTACAAGAAAACTATGGTAATGCGTCGTCTACCCACAGTTTTGGACGCTCATCTAAGGCTCTTTTAGAACAATGTAGAAAGAATATTGCATCTTATTTTAATGTTTCTGCATCAGAAATAGTTTTCACATCTGGTGGAACTGAAGCGGATAATTTAGCTTTACGCAGTGCTGTTAGAGATTTAGGTTATACAGAAATTATAACCTCTAAAATAGAGCATCATGCGGTTTTGCATACTGCGGAACAGCTGCAAAAAGAATATAATGTAAAGCTTACTTATGTAAACGTTGACCAATGTGGACAAGTTGACTATGAGCATTTAGAACAATTATTAAAATCTAGTGATAAAGCAATAGTTAGCTTAATGCATATTAACAACGAAATAGGAAATATCTTAGATATAAAGAAAGTAGCTGATTTATGTAAATCGAATTATGCATTGTTTCATACGGACACTGTTCAATCTGTTGGTCATTATAAAATTGACCTACAAGCTATACCTATAGATTTTTTGGCTGCTAGCGCGCATAAATTTCATGGGCCTAAAGGTGTTGGTTTTTGTTTTATTAGAAGAGAATCTGGTCTTAAACCATTAATTTTTGGAGGCGAGCAGGAGAGAGGTTATAGAGCAGGTACGGAGTCTATTCATAATATTGTTGGTTTAGATGAAGCTTTAAAGATCGCTTATTCTAATCTTGAAGATGATAAAAAGTATGTTTCAGGTTTAAAGACTTACTTTATAGAGCAACTAAAAAACGAGATTCCAGAAGCAAGTTTTAATGGTCGTTGTGAAGATAATACTAACAGTACTTACACTTTAGTTAATGTTTGTCTACCAATTGCTGCAGAAAAAACAGCAATGCTACAATTTCAGCTCGATTTAAAAGGAATTGCTTGTTCTAAAGGAAGTGCTTGCCAAAGTGGTAGTAGCCAACAATCTCACGTATTGACTGAAATATTATCGGAAAACAAACTGAAACAACCATCTGTTCGATTTTCTTTTAGTATTTATAATACAAAAGACGAATTAGATTACGTAATTAGTGTTTTAAAAGCGTTTGTTAATTCTTAACAATAATTTTTTGCGATTTTACCGTTGAAGAATTAGTGCTCACTTTTACAACATACACACCATCACTGATCGCAGCTGTAGATACATTATAAAGTTCTGAAACCGAATTATATGGTAAATTATAAATACGTTTACCTGCGACATCAAATATCTCAATTGTTTTAATATCTATCGCATTAGGATTAAAAACTGAAAGCTCATTATTATCATTGTTTTGACGCATGGTTAAAGACGTTGCCTCATAATCTTCAATACCTAATGTACTGTTTGTTGTAAATACAATTTCAAAACGATTTGTGTAGTTTCCAGGTTCAATATTTAGTTCATAATCTACATTTCTTAAGTTAATGTATGTGTCGTTTTCATTATCATGAATATAAATACCTTGAGATTCGTCAAAATTTTGAATATCAAAAATTCGGAATCTTAAGGGTTGTTGTTCCTCAATATCAATTACAAATGGGATTGTTAACTCTTGCGCAAATGGGTAAGCCAAACCAGAATAGACATCATTTTCTTGTTCAAAATAAGCATCTGAACTTAAATTTTGAGAACGATGTAATTCTAAACCTCTATCATGTCCAAAGGTTGCCGTATCATGAAAATTCAATAAGAGTTGACGTGTGTATTGTGCTTCATTGACACTAAAATCAACATTTAGTCGAAACCTTTTATAATCATTAGGAACTATGGAAAGTCCATTTTCTTGATATTGAATCCCAGTATTTGGAGTTGTTTCAGTAGCATTATTATCGTTAGTATTACTACTTCTAAAAAAGTAACTATCTGTACCAATTTTTTCAAAAACACGATGCGTATTTTTTACAGATACAGTATTTGTAGTTGCACCAGCTTGTCCTTCAACCATGAAACCTTGTCCAATTGGTATATAACGACGTGCTTGTTTAGTGCCACCTGGAGGTCCAGGAGGTATTCCGGTAGAAATTCCTTGAGAATTATAAGTTTCGAATTGAGCAAATGTATTAGATACTATTGTGCCAGCTGCATTGATGGTAAACTCATGATAACCACCAATATAATCTGCAACGTAATGTGAATTAATATATCCTGCTTGTTCCCAATAAAAAAGTGTACCAACGATTTCGTTTACATTATCAGCGTCATGAATAAAAGCTGCAGAGTCTATAGCACTTGGATAAGGATTACCAACCAATGTAAATTCGCCAACTGCAATAGGATTAGACATGGTTCCATTGTTTGGTTTTCCTCTAAAATCATATTCTTGATTATTAGAAACACCTGTACCGTTTCCTTTCATTGTAAATCCTAAACCAGGAGCAATAGCGCCTGCGTCTCCAACAAAAAACCAATCTGAATAAAGACTAGAAGTTTGGTACGTCCATAGCCACCTTGTAGAAATTGTTAATGGACTTGCGCTACCATCGTAGCCTGTTGTAAATAATGCTGGTGTTGAGTTTTCGAGATCAATAACATCATTAAGTAGGGCGACTCTAGCATCTTCATTTCCATTTGCTAGAGAGGTATTACCTACTGGAGAACACCAATAATTATAACTCCATTGGTTAGCTGTACCAGTTTGGTAAACACTTAGCTCTCCCAATCCAGAATTACCTGTAGTACCTGTTCCTTGAATTAGTTGAGATTCATCTCTTAAATAAATTTTTGCGGTTGATTCTTCTAAATTAACATCATCGTTAACAAAGAGTACTTCATCAGAAACAAATACATAAGCATTGTTTCGTACGCTTAGTTGAGCGAATGAAAAAGAAAAACACAGTATTGCGCATGCAAATAAAGAAAGTTTCATATTCTTAAATTTTTGCACTTGTGTTTAGTAGGGTAACCAAAAGTGAATTAAATAGTTACAAATTTAAACATTTTATAGTTGAATTAATGTTCGGTCATCGGTAATATTGGTATTTCCACTAAAAATAAGATTGGTTTTTCTAATTCAACAAGAAAAAATTAGAATCGGGCAGATAATCTTAAATTAAAAACGCGAGGCGTTAAGTAGTTTGGAATTGCATATTGCCCTTTGCTATACACGTCTCTTACCCAAGTATTAGTTATGGAATTTTGGTTATTAAACATGTTGTAAATTTCAAAACCAATAGACAATTCTTTTACCGACTTTTTCCATTTGGCCTTGTACTTGCTTTCTGGGTTAACAATTTGGTATGAAATTCCTAAATCTGCACGTCTATAATCTCTAAGTCTAAGTTGGTAAACGTAGGGATCGGCATAACTAGGCGAACCTCCAGGAACACCAGTATTATAAACTAAATTAAGGTACATTTTTAGATCAGGCATATTGGGTACATAATCTTGAAAAAGTACACCAAATTTTAAACGTTGGTCTGTTGGTCTTGCAATGTAACCACGATCGTCAATGTTTTCTTCTGTTTTTAGATAACCAAAACTAAACCATGACTCAGTACCAGGAACAAATTCTCCATTTAGTCTTAAATCTAAACCATAAGCATACGCTTTTGCATTGTTTTTTGCTGCATACCGAATTCTCACATTTTCTAATGTGTAAGGATTAACGTCACTCATACCTTTATAATAGGCTTCTACTACCAATTTAAATGGTCGTTTCCAAAGTTGAAAACTTTGCTCATTACCAAGTACCACATGAAATGATTTTTGAGCCTTAACATCTGGTTGTACAGTTCCTACAGAATCTCTTAACTCTCTGTAAAAAGGCGGTTGATGGTATAAACCACCTGCAACTCTAAAAAGCACATCTTTTTCCCAGTTAGGCTTAATTGCAAATTGAGCTCTTGGACTAAATACAGTGTGGGATTTAGTTTCAACATCTTCGCCAGAAACGGACCAACTATGAGTTCTTACACCTGCATTATAAAAGACTTCGTGTCCATTCCAATCCGTTTTTTTACTGTACTGACCAAAAGCTTGAAATCTATTTATGGTTATTCGGTTTAAAGCTCTTACTTCTTCAAAGGCTGTTAATGGTCCTGAGAAAGATTCATAAGGTTGGTAATTTGGTTCGCTAAAACGTGGAGGTCTTATAGAGAAACCAGCAGAGTCAATAACTTCATATTCTACAAGTCTATCTCTAATATCTTCATTGGTATATTTTACAGACCACTCAATAGTACTTTCTTCATCAATTTTATAATCGCCTCTGTGTTCTGCATTTATAATAAAAGCATCTAAATCATTACGAGCATGTGTTAATTGAGAACCAATACCTTCACTAAATTCTACTTCGCCTAAATTTTCGTCGCCAATACTAGTATTAACTTGACCTAATCGATACTGTGCTAATATGTCAAAATATTCTTGTTCCGTAGTGTGATATGCTGATGCAATTAATTTTAAAGTTAGGTCTTCATTTACAAAATAGTTAGCCTTTAATGCTCCAAACGCTGTTTGGTATTGATCTTTTTCTTGACCTTCATAGAAAACCAAAAGCGCTACTGGGTCTTGAAGTGTACCAAAATTTGTTTGTCTGTTTTCTGGTTGAAAATTGTACTTGTTTAAAGAAAGATTCCCTAAAAAGTTTAAGTGAAATTTACTCGAAAAACGATAGGTTAAATAGGTTTGAGCATCTGCAAAAACAGGTTCAACATTGCCTTCAGTCTCTAAGCTGTTGAGCAGTAAACTATTATCTCTGTAGCGTACACCTGCGATACCTGAAAACTTTCCATCCTTGGAAACGGTTTCTGCTGCGATACTTCCGCCAAGTAAACTTAAATCTGCCCTTATCCCAAAATCAACTGGGTTACGATATGTAATATCTAGTACGGAAGATAATTTATCTCCATATTTAGCTTGAAAACCACCAGCTGAAAAATCTACATTCTGCACTAAATCTGTATTCACAAAGCTTAAACCTTCTTGATTTCCAGATCTAATAAGAAAAGGTCTGTAAACTTCAATTTCATTTACATAAACTAAATTTTCATCAAAATTCCCACCTCTAACAGAATACTGCGTACTTAACTCATTAGAAATATTAACGCCAGGTAATGTTTTTAAAATGTTCTCTACACCTGGTTGTGCGCCTTTTATGGTTCTTAGCGTTGCAGGATCAATTGACACAACGCCTTCCGTTGTTAATCTTGTATTACTATTAATAACAACGGTTGTAATCTGTTCAAATTCTACGAGCATAACAGGATTGAATTCTAATTCCTGTCCATTTTTTAAGTTAAAGGTTTGTTCTATTCGTTCATGAGATAAATGTGTAAAAACCACAGTGACTTCTTTACCATAAGGTATTTTTAATTCGTAGAATCCATTACTATTGGTCGCTGTACCTTCTCCAGTACTCGCTTTTATATTTACGTTTTCAATAGGTGTATTGGTTTCGTTTAAAATGACACCTCTTATGATTGAAGATTGCGCAAAGGATAGCAAACTAAATAGTAAGCTAATTAAAATAATAAAGTGTAAGCGTTTCAAATAGTTTGGTTTTATTTTCTATAAAAGGTGGCTTCAAATGTAGAACTATTTCCTACATTATCTGTTACTATAATCTTTAATTCGTTCTTAGTATTTTTAACGATGTTATCATTAAAATCGTGTATTAAGGTTTTGGTTTTATAATCATATTCCATTAATATCCATTGGCCATTTACAGTTGCTCTGTATTTACTAATACCAGATAAGTCATCTTCAATCTTCACTTTTAGATATCTGTATTTGCTTAACCACTTCTTATCTTGAAAATTAATTGGTTTTATGGTAGGGGAAATGGTATCCATAGCTAATGCAAACGTACCAAATGTTTTACTTCTAGCACTTAGTACATTACCTTTTCTGGTAGTTTTAATGTAATTGGGTCTTTTATAGTAGCCGTATAACTTTGAAATAAAAATTTTATCTTGATGTTCTGATTTATACTTTGTTAAATCATAATTGATGTAAAAATTCTTTTGAAGTGGTATTTTATCTTCATGCAGAAAAAGCGTATCAGAATTGACTTCAAAATCTACAAATTCGTCATCATATAAAGTGTTTTCATAAAAATTAACGGTAATTAAACCTGAAGTTAAGGTTGTCGATTGATCACTATATATTAAGGTTTTATTAGATTCATCTATAAGACTGTCTTTTTTTACAACTAACGGTTTACCTTCAATTGGCACAGTAACCCATGTTTCATTGTTATGATAATCTCTAATTCTTATTTTATAAACAGTGGCTGTGCTGTCTTCTACAGATACATATCCATTGTCATGTACATCTTTATATAAGCTTAACGGATTGTTTTGTTCTATAAATAACTTTTGAATTTTCGATTTTTTCGTTTTATAGTAATTGTAATCAACATAGCGTTTAATATGTTTAGTCTCTTCAAAACTAAATCGTTTAAAATCTACTTCAATACTTTTGTTCCCGTTAAATATGGTTTGAATATTACTAACACCATTATTATTAGGAGCTAAATCTTGCTTATCATAAGAGGTTACGCCAAAACCAATGTCACCATAAGCCGTTATTTTTTCAACGGTATAATCTCCAGATTTTTGAGGAATTAATCGTAATTGAGTACGTTCGTTTTTTCCGTTTATTGAAGCGTTTTCATCTTTAGGGTAAGCAAAAACTGCAGAAACATAAGGCTGTTTAGAATCCTTAACCTTCATGCCAAAAAGTAATGGATTTATTGGTCGCTCTTGGTTGTCTCTTATTTCGAAATGCAAATGAGGTCCACCAGAACTACCTGTATTTCCGGAGAATGCTATGACTTCGTTTGCGGCAACTAATAATTCTTCTGAATGTGGAAAAACTTCAACCTCATAACTTTCTTTATCGTATTGACATTGTTTTATATACTCCTCAAACCGGTCAGATAATTTTTTTAAATGACCATATACTGTTGTATAACCATTAGGGTGAGTGATATAAATAGCTTTACCATACCCAAAGTGCGAAATTTTAATTCGGCTTACATAGCCTTCTGCAGCGGTATATACTTTTAGACCTTGTTTACGCTGTGTTTTAATATCTAATCCGCCATGAAAATGCGAAGAACGTAACTCTGCAAACGTACCAGAAAGCACTAAAGGAATGTCTAATGGATGCCTAAAATAGTCTTGAGGATATTCAGATTGCCCATAAATAGAGCAAGAAAATAAGATAAAAAATAAGAGTGGTTTCATATATAAAACTAGAATAGCTAAAATATTAATTTGATAACGAAATACAAATGTTAAAAGTGTATTATTTTTAATACCGTGAGTTTTTACTTTAAAATTTTGAATTCATTTTTAATATTTCATAAATGTTATTTAATTTTTAACACTTATTAAAGCTTTTAATTTTAGTCTATTAGTTAAAGTATTAATCTTATAGACATTAGGTTTATAAAAAATAATCACAAAAGAATTGCGTTTTTTCATTTGGTATGTTAACTTTGTTTCAATAGTATTGAATTGCTTTAATGAGTAAAATAGAAGACATTGTTGATGCGTTAGAAAATAAAATCAGTAAGATTTTACATAAGCAGGAAGCATTAAAACAAACTAATGCACGGCTATCTAATGAAATAGAGCAGCAGCAATTGAAGCTTAAAGCGCAGCAAGAAGAAATTGCGGATTGGGCAGATAAACATAATACGCTCAAAATGGCAAATTCAATGCTTGGTAGTGACGAAAATAAACGAGAAACGAAGCTCAAAATAAATGCACTTATAAGAGATATAGACCATTGTATAGGTCAACTCTCAGAATAAAGTTGTAAATTTAAATGATATGCCAGAACAATTAAAGATTAAACTTTCTATTGCGAATAGAGTTTATCCGTTAACGATAAATCCTAGTCAAGAAGAAGGTTTACGCAAGGCCACAAAAAAAATTGAGGCTATGATTGGGCAATTTGAGCAGAATTATTCTGTAAGAGATAAGCAAGATGTATTAGCCATGTGTGCTTTACAGTTTGCGGCTCAAGTAGAGCAAAAGTCAATAGATAAAGAGTATGTAAATGAAGAAGTTCAAGAGAAGTTAGAAGCTTTAAACGAACTATTAAATCAACATATTTAACTCGTACGTTCTTTAAAATAAAATAAGGTTACTGCCTATATTAGTTACATTTTTTGATAAACTCAACGATCAATTCTTTAAAAAGGGTGAGTTTAAGTTGTAAAATCGTGCTGTTAGTGCTGAACTCGTTTCAGTATCTTAGACAGATTTTTAATCATCTTGTTAGCCCTAAACTTGTTTTTAAGGAGTTTATACAAAACCGATAGCTGATATAGGCTTTTTTTATATACTAAACTAAACAATAAACAATGGACAGTAACACAATTATATATATAGTTGGAGGTGTAGTATTAGGCGTAATACTAGGATATATTATAGCAAAATCTTTAGAGAAAGGAAAAGCATCAAAGCTTATTTCTAATGCAGAAGCCGAATCTAAAACAATTTTAAAACAGGCTAAATCTGACGGAGAATCTATTAAAAAAGATAAAATTCTTCAGGCAAAGGAAAAATTTATTGAGTTAAAGGCAGAACACGAAAAAGTAATTTTATCTCGTGATAAAAAAATGGCTGAAGCCGAAAAACGTATTAGAGATAAAGAATCTCAAATCTCTAATGAACTTAATAAAGCAAAGAAATCTAATCAATCTTTAGAATCTAAAATAAAGGATTACGATTATAGAACTGAGTTTCTTGAGAAAAAACAAGACGAAGTTGAAAAGGCTCATAAGAGCCAAATAAAACAATTAGAAGTGATCTCTGCGTTATCTGCAGAAGAAGCTAAGTCTCAATTGGTAGAATCTTTAAAAGAAGAAGCTAAGACAGATGCCATGGCATTTGTACAAGATAGAGTAGAAGAAGCAAAACTTACCGCTCAGCAAGAAGCTAAAAAGATTATTATTAACACCATTCAGCGTATTGGTACAGAAGAAGCAGTAGATAATTGTGTATCTGTATTTAATATAGAGTCTGATGATGTTAAAGGTCGTATTATCGGTAGAGAAGGTAGAAATATTAGAGCTATTGAAGCAGCAACTGGAGTAGAGATTATTGTAGATGATACACCTGAGGCGATTATTTTATCTTGTTTTGATTCTGTAAGACGAGAAATTGCACGTTTATCTTTACATAAGTTAGTGACGGATGGAAGAATACATCCTGCACGTATTGAAGAAGTTGTTAGAAAGACTGAAAAGCAAATAGAGCAAGAAATTATTGAGGTTGGAAAACGCACTGTGATTGACTTAGGAATTCATGGTTTGCATCCAGAATTAATTAAGATGGTTGGTCGTATGAAATACAGATCTTCTTACGGACAAAACTTATTGCAACACTCACGTGAAGTTGCAAAACTATGTGGTGTAATGGCTGCGGAGTTAGGTTTAAACCCAAAGCTAGCTAAAAGAGCAGGTTTGTTACATGATATCGGTAAAGTACCATCATCTGAAACAGATGTAGAAACACCTCACGCTATTTTAGGTATGCAATGGGCAGAGAAACATGGCGAAAAACCAGAAGTATGTAATGCTATTGGTGCTCACCACGATGAGATAGAAATGACGACATTATTATCACCAATTATTCAGGTTTGTGATGCTATATCAGGAGCAAGACCAGGAGCAAGACGCCAAGTATTAGATTCTTACATACAGCGTCTTAAAGATTTAGAAGATGTTGCTTTTGGATTTACAGGTGTTAAGAAAGCATACGCTATTCAAGCTGGTAGAGAATTACGTGTTATTGTAGAAAGTGAAAAAGTATCAGATGAGAAAGCCGCAAGCTTATCTTTTGAGATTTCTCAAAAAATACAAACAGATATGACGTATCCAGGACAAGTAAAAGTTACTGTAATAAGGGAAACAAGAGCAGTGAATATTGCTAAATAATTAAATCAAATTTTCATCAAAAAAGACTGTCAGTTTGTGACAGTCTTTTTTTTATTGTAATGTGTAAAAAATTGTAAAACTTATTAATATTTCAGTTTACAGAGGGCGGAAAAGATTAAAGTTATTGTAATGATTTAATCGGATAAATCTTGTATTCTGTCAACTTTAAAGTAAAAATATGTTGGTTGACCTAGTAATTTAAATGAGAAACGTTAAATGATTATATTGCAGCTGTAAATTATTAGACCTAACCTTATAATAATGATTCACGTCTTGTTATTAGTAATTTATTAAGCCATCTATTGATCGATTGAAATATTAAGAAAAGGAAGTTTCAAACATCAATTTTAGAGTATTAAAATAATTATGAATAACATTGCAATTATTGGATCAGCTACTACAGGAACTGCTGTCGCTCAACAATTATCTCTTAACAAAAAGAACAACGTTTCTTTATTTGTGCGAAGTGAAAAACAAAGCAAACGCATTAATAAAAAAAATAGGAATAAAAAGTATTTTCAAAACTTTAGATTAAGTAAAAGAGTCAAATCAGAATTTGATTTTGAATTATTAAAGAATTTTGAAATTATAATTATTACCATTCCGACCAATCGATTTAACGACTATCACAAAATATTTTCAGAAAACATAGATAAGAATTCTCTTATTATCAATATGTCTCGAGGCTTACTTAAGGATGGGATGACTATACATGATCACTTCAAACTAAATCTAAAATTTGAAAAATTTATTAGTTTAAAAGGTCCCGTTTTTAATGTTGAAGTAATTAGAAATGCACCTACACTTTTAACGATGAGTTATACTGATCGAATGGATGTTGTTAAAGTGAAGGAGATTTTTAAAAATACTATTTTCCATTTCGATTTTACAACAGACAATAACGGAGTAGAATATTTAAGTGCTCTAAATAATATCTATGCCGTTTATATGGGTAATATTGATGGTAAATTTAACTCTAATAACACACGGTATTTTATACTAACACAATGTTTTAAAGAAATAAAAATTTTATTAAAATACCTTAAGTGTGATACGAGGACCGCAAATCTTGGTGCTGGCATAGGAGGCCTTTGTATAACTTCATTATCTGAATTAAGTAGAAATAGAACTTTAGGTTCTATTATAGGTAAAGGATTTTTCAATGTAGAAGATAATACAAGTAATGTTGTCTTAGAGGATATTAAAACATTAAAACTTTTAAATAATATTATTGAACCAAGTTTAATTAAAAGCTTACCAATTTTAAATACCCTTTTTAAGTTTTTCATATACAAAACTGCTAAAAAATTGAATGTAGATTTTTCAATGATACTGCAGAATAAGTTTAAAACCGTGTTAACCTATGGAACTTTTGACTTGCTTCATTATGGGCATTTAGAAATTTTAAAACGTGCAAAAGATTATGGTCACAAGCTTATCGTTGGTTTATCTACAGATGAATTTAATAAGGTAAAAGGCAAGACTTGTAAGTTTAATTACAACAAAAGAAAGCGCTATTTAGAATCTTTAGATTTTGTAGATCTCGTAATACCAGAAGATAATTGGGAACAAAAATCACAAGATGTCATTGAGCATAGAGTAGACTTCTTTGTTATGGGAGATGATTGGAAAGACAAATTTAATTATTTAGAGGAATTCTGTGATGTCATTTACCTACCTCGAACTAAAGGTGTCTCTACGTCTCAATTAAAACAATTACTTAATAATGGGTAGTATAAAAGATCTTCATAATGAGTTGTTGGACTTACTAAAAGCGTTAGATGATGTTTGTTCTAAACATAATTTAAAATACAGTTTGTTTGCTGGTACAATGATTGGCGCTATACGTCACAAAGGATTTATACCTTGGGATGATGATGCAGATGTTGTGTTTGAAAGAAGTGAGTATGATAAATTTCTTAAAGTAATTCCAGATGGTTTTGCGATTTCTAGTAATAATCTATGGGTAACACGATTTGTTTCAGTTGATAACCCAAAAATCTGTATTGATATTTTTGTTTTTGATAATATATCAAGTTCTAAGATTTCTCAAAAATTGCAACTATTTGGTTTAATGGCTATTCAAGGAACTTTAAAAGGCCAAGTAACCAAAGATAAAGGCGTATTTGGATTTGTTTTTACTGGAGTATTATATGTGATAGGATTAATATTTAGCAAAAGTATTAAACTAAAGGCTTATGATAAGCTTGCTACATTTTTTAAAAATAAGGATACTGATTATATGTTTTCATCTCTAGATAAGTTTGCCTACCTAGGAAAGATATTACCTAAATCAATATTAAAATCTTATTCTAAAGTTAATTTTGAAGGTGTAGAGTTAATGATATTAGATGGCTACGATTTATATCTAAATAAATTTTATGGCGATTATATGCAATTGCCACCGACTGAAATGCAGGTACCAGAACATGGTAATTTGCAACACATAAGTTAGGATAATTTCAGATTATTTATGTTTATTAAAAGTAATTGAAAATGCTGTTCCTTTACCTAAATCACTTTCAATTTCAATACGTCCTTGTAGTGCTTCGACTTGGGTTTTTGTGATATATAAACCAACTCCTCTGCTATCTTTTCTATCTGTACCATGAAATGTTTGGTACATTTCAAATATTTGACCCTTAAATTTATTGAGGTCAATACCAATACCATTATCAGATATAAGAATTTTTATGATATCCTTAGTATGTATAGATTGAATAATTATCTGCGAATTTTTTTTAGGATCAGAATACTTAATACCATTAGAAATTAGATTGTAAAAAATACTATCTAAATAAGAGGTATTAGATAGAATGACTTCATCCTTCCTTAAAGCATTATGAATTGTAACGCTATGTTTTTCGCATTCGGATTTTAAACTGTCTATGATTTTATTACAACAATTATGAAGGTAAACGCGCTCTTTTATTTGGCTGGTTTGAGCTTTAGATTTTATACTTATTATATCGTCTAAATCTACAATTGTCGTAGTTAATGAATTAGAAATTGTTTTTAAATGATCTATTAAGTCGTCTCTTTCTTTTTCAGATTTGGCTTCATCATAGAATTCTAAAAGATTTCTAAAGTTACCTATATGCGTTTTTAAATTGTGTGAAACTATATGCGTAAAGCTATATAATCGCTTATTTTGGTTTGTAATTAACTGTAAGTTTTGGTTAAGCTTATCTTCAGTGTTTTTTAAATTAGTAATATCTGTGTGAGTACCAATGATGCGAGAGGGTTTTCCTGTGTTATCACTCTCTATAACTTTTCCTTTATGTAATATCCATTTATAGCTTCCGTTTTTACATTGAATTCTATATTCGTTTTCATAGAAATCAATTTCGCCTTTTATATGAGATTTAAAACCACTAAAATACGCTTCTTTGTCATCAGGATGAATTTTGTCATTCCAAGCAGATGAAGTATTTTTAAGATCATCACTAGAGTAGCCAATAATTTCCTTAGATTCCTTTGAGTAAGTTACTTTGTTAGTTTTTACGTCCCAATCCCAAATGCCAACTTTAGAGATTTCTAAGGCAATTTGATGTTTTTGATCTTCAAAGGACTCGTTAGATAACTTGTTTTTCTCGTAAAATTTTGACTTGTAATTGGTTAGATTAAAATTAGAGAGTTTCATAGTTTATTTCTTTGTGATAAGACACTTTTATAAAGTATTTGTCACTGTTAAGTTAAGTAAAATAAAATTATTTTCTTGGATGAAATTTATTCAAAACTTCACTTAAATGAGAACGATCTACATGCATATATATTTCAGTTGTTGTAATACTTTCATGACCTAACATCATTTGTATAGCTCTTAAGTCTGCTCCGTTTTCTAATAAGTGCGTTGCAAAGGAATGCCTAAAGGTGTGAGGCGAAACTGTTTTTTTTAAACCGGTAATTTCTACCAATTTTTTTATGATGGTAAATATCATAGCTCGCGTTAGTTGTTTGCCCTTATAATTTAAGAAAAGTACATCTTTGGAACTCGTTTGAACGTCAATGTGATTTCTAATGCTAATCCATATATTAATGAATTTTTGAGTTGCAAGGCCAATGGGTACAAAACGTTGTTTGTTACCTTTTCCTGTTACTTTAATAAAGCCTTCTTCAAAAAACAAATCAGAAATTTTTAATTCAATAAGCTCACTAACTCTTAAACCACAACTATATAATGTTTCAATGATAGCTCTATTTCGCTCACCAAGATTAACACCATTATATTGGTAACTAAGATCAATGGCATTAATTAAATTATCAATATCTTCTATTGATAGTGTATCAGGTAATTTTCGGCCAATTCTAGGTGATTCTATTAAATCTAATGGATTGGTGGTTCTGTAATTTTCAAAAATTAGATAATCAAAAAAATTTCGAAGACCAGAAATTAAACGTGCTTGAGATCTTGGATTTATAGATTTTGAAACCGAATATATAAAGTCTTTTACGATGCTGTTATCTATTGAAATAGGAGAGTCCTTTATGGCATGTTCTTCCAAAAATGAAACAAGCTTTTTAATATCATAGCTATAATTCTCAATTGAATTTTTAGATAATCCACGTTCAATTTGAAGATAATGTTTATAATCCGTAATGGCTTGTTTCCATTTCATAATTAAAGTTAAGAATAATAGAGTAGAAGTAACAAAATAACTATATTCAATTCTGTTTTATAAAGAAATTAAAACTTACCATATTGTTGCAAACTTGTTTCGGTATGCAAACAGGTTAAGAATAATGTATGGTCTCAAATAGTATTGGTGATGAGAAAGGAATATGCGTATGTCTAGTTTAATATTTTTGCTTTAATTTAAAGATGTATTTCAACAACCATGCTATTTATTGCATATAAAAGCTTTTTCAGTCTATGGGTTGAAACTCGTTATAGTAAATCTGATAAGATTGCCACGATATTCTCTAGTTTTTGTTTAGACTTCTCTGTGAGAGAAATTGTAGCAGATTCGTCTTCGGTTGTTACCGTAATAAAATGTATTTGATTTAGTAAAAAGTTTTGGTAATCGGCATAAGTGGTTTTTATACTTAATCTATGCGAAATCTTTTCATCTTCCTTTTGAGTATAAAATGTTTTAACGGATTCTGTGATGTATTCAGTTTCCCCATTATTAATAACAACTTTATTTACTGTATTGTTTTTGTTTAGTAAAACTGAAAAGTTAACTGTAACAGAATCATTTTTTTTGTCAGCTCTTCTAAAAGTAGCGTCTAGAGTTGCTTTATCTTCGGTTGTACTTATGTAATCTATTGGTTTTACAAAGTATTGCATTTTACCATCGCCAAGAAAAAAATCTTCAACGTATTTAGATATTTTTCCTGTTGCAGCTGGTTTTATACCACCACAACTATAAGTGCTAAGTGCAATGAATGTAATAAATATTACAATAGGAAGCTTATTTAGTTTTAACATCTGTATCAATTGAAATTATAAATCGTTGTTGAGATAAAGAGTCTTTAGAAAATCTATTATTAAATTTATCATTCTTTAAAATCGTAATTCCTGTAATCTCACTTAAAGAATCTACCATGTGTTGATAAAGAATAATTTTGCTCGTATTTATAGATTTGGTTTTGTAAATGTTTTCTTTTACAATAGTAGAGTCTAGGTCTATAAAAAGATAAGTATTGTAATCTTTATGTTTTATTGCTTTATATAAGACTAAGTCATTTTTCGCAAAAAGTGTCTTTAACTCTCCAGACTCATTGACCTCCACACCAGTTTTGGTAATTTCTATTTCCCCATCTTTTAATAAATAAACGTGACCATCGAAAAGCGTAATTTCTTTTTGAGAAACTTGGCTACAATTAAAAAAGAAATAAAAAAAAATGGGTAAAGAAACTCTACCCATTTTTAATATGTACTTATAATTACTCACCTGTAATGATAGTTTCATAAGTTACAATAAGACCTAAAACGTTTTTGATTTTAATGTCTACTGTAGAAATTTTAGAAATACCACCTTGCTTAGCAGCAGTTTTGATACTAGCATCTTCGTCAAAAGCGAAACCTAAGACAACAGTTGCAGAAGATTTACCAACTTTAGAACCTACAGAGTTACTAGTTGCAGTAACTGGCATAGTGATTGAACAAGCTGTTAATGATAATGCTGCGAATGCTACGAAAGCACCTTTTAATAAGTTTTTTTTCATAATTATAATTAATTTGATTAGATTTCAAATATAGAATATATTTATAAATATTAAGATGGATTTAAGGCAAAAAAGTTATCAACTCTTGCCTTAATAAACTAATCAATATTAACTCTAAATTAGAATTTTGAGATTTAATTGAGCGAAATCTTATATTTCTGATATGTAGCATGTTATTTTTTTTGTTGTATGAAAAAACTTATTATTATTAATGGCCCAAATCTCAATCTTTTAGGTAAGCGTGAACCAGAAATATATGGACACCAAACCTTTAAAGATTACTTAGAAATTTTAAAAGAAAAATTCTCTAATGCCGAGCTCCTTTACTTTCAATCTAACATAGAAGGTGAGCTAATATCAAAAATACAAGAGGTTGGTTTTGATTACGATGGTATCATTTTAAATGCAGCTGCTTATACGCATACTTCTGTAGGTATTGGTGATGCAATTAAAGCGATTTCTACACCTGTAGTAGAAGTGCATATTTCTAATACGTTTTCTAGAGAAGAATTTAGACATCAATCTTATATTTCTCCAAACGCTAAAGGTGTAATTTTAGGTTTTGGTATGCAGAGTTACGATTTAGCTATAGAGAGCTTTATATAAGTATTAAGTAATGCGCTAGTAATTAAGATTCATAATTTGATTCATAGTTTAGGTTGTATGAAGTATCAATTTCAAGTTTTCATAATTGTTTTGTTATTTGGCGGTTTGTACAAATCGTTTGCACAAACGGATTTTGGTATAAAAGGCGGAATTAATAAAACCTTTTTTAAAACGGATAGTGGTGTATTTGGAGATTTTTCATCTGCAGAAACTGGTTATTATGGTGGCATTTTTGCCGACTTTTATTTGGAAGATAACTTCAATCTGCAAGTAGAATTGCTTTATATTGGGCTTAATGATTTTAAGTTTTTAAATGCTCCAATTTATTTAAAATACCAAATTGCTTATAATTTTAATATTCTTGTCGGCCCAAGTTTAAATTATTTCTTCGATTTCTTTAATGCTAAACTCAAAGTGAGAGCAGACTTAGGATTGGCTTTTAATCTAACCTCAGATGTAGATATTCATATGAAATACGTCATAGGTTTTCAGGAAATTTCACCTAATGGTGTGTTTTTAGGGATGGGACTTAAACTATAGTCTTAAGATTGTATCCAAGCCATTATTCTACCCCTTTTAAGTCTGTTAATTATGATTTTTTACCATAAAAATTTAAGAATTTTCACAAGGATTTAACTGTTATTTTCAATTTGATTGTGATTTAGTTAGGATTAATTAACAATTTACCAAGTTAGGTTTGTAATTATTAATTTCTAACAATCAATTAATTATGAGAATTTTTACTTTTATAACAGTGTTTTTGATTTCCACTTTTATTAGTTCGGCACAAGATGAAATCATAACCTCTAAGAACAAATTTCATTTTGGAATTAGGCATGGTTATAGCGAATTGAATATTTCAAACAATTATACTTCTAGAGGAAGAACAAGTGTTTACGCAGGTTTGTTTTTAAGCAAAAGTTTATCTGAAAAGTTTAGTTTACAATTGGAGGCTAATTACTCGCAATCAGTGCTTTTAGATATTCCGTTGCTTTTAAAATATAAGTTGACCAATAAATTTGATTTGTTTACAGGACCTCAATTAAATTTGTCTATTGATAATGGGAGTTTACGAGGTTTTGAAGATGAAAAATATGGATCTTCATTTTTACTAGGAGCTCAATATAACATAAATTCTCATTGGTTTATTGACGCAAGGTATACTTACGGATTAACTGATCAGTTCTTAATTGATGTCTATGATGAAACACCACATTATGGAAGTAAAAACAGTTTTAATTTTGGAATAGGTTATAAATTTTAAGTTGTATGAGAGTTTTTAAAAAGAAATCTAGAAATACTTTTATGTTTTTTATTTTGACTTCCTCATTTTGTTTTGGTCAATATAAATTTCAATTTAAAAAATTACAGGAGGATTTTGCTTCACAAAATTGGAATTTAACGGTTAATGGAATTTTTTTGAAGGAAGATGTTTCTTTTACAGCAAGCCAGTTTGAGTTTGTTGGTGCAGAGGCTGGATTAATTGAAGTGCCTTTATTACTTAAAATAAAAGTAACCGATAAATTGAGTTTACTGTCTGGTGCCAAATTAGATTTTTACAGATTAGAGAATGGTATTTCTACGGATGTTGGTGTGTCTATTTCAAGCGGCTTGCAATATGATTTTAAAGAGAATGCCTTTCTTCGTGCAGGATTTAATTATCAATTAAACAATTCTGGTTCCCAGTACAATTATAACTTTGGAAACAGATCGAGTCTTTTTTTTAAATCTGGAATTAAGTTCTAAAAAAAAATGCGATTCGTAAGAATCGCATTTTTATATTATATATTACTAAAATGAATTTTGTTTCATTTAGTAATGATTATGAATTGTTAATTATAAATGAATTACTTCATCATAAGCATCAGCTACAGCTTCCATAACAGCTTCACTCATTGTTGGGTGAGGGTGAACCGCTTTTAATACTTCATGGCCAGTAGTTTCTAATTTTCTACCTAATACAGCTTCAGCAATCATATCTGTAACACCTGCACCTACCATATGGCATCCTAACCATTCTCCGTATTTAGCGTCAAATATTACTTTTACAAAACCTTCTTTTGCACCACTAGCACTTGCTTTACCAGAAGCAGAGAAAGGAAATTTACCAATCTTTACGTCTAATCCTTGTTCTTTAGCTTGCGCTTCTGTTAAACCTACACTCGCAATTTCTGGTGTACAGTATGTACAACCAGGAATGTTTCCGTAGTCTAATTTGTCTACATGTTGACCAGCAATTTTTTCAACACATATAATTCCTTCAGCAGAAGCAACGTGCGCTAAAGCTTGACCTGGAGTTACATCACCAATAGCATAATAACCAGGAATATTAGTTTGATAAAAATCATTAACTAAGATCTTATCTCTATCAACAACAATACCTACATCTTCTAATCCAATATTTTCAATATTAGATTTTATACCAACGGCAGATAATACTAAGTCCGCTTCTAATATTTCTTCTCCTTTTTTAGTTTTTACTGTTGCTTTTACACCTTTTCCAGATGTATCAACAGAAGTTACCTCTGAAGACGTCATTATTTTAATCCCAGATTTCTTAAAACTACGTTCTAATTGTTTAGATACGTCAGCATCTTCAACTGGTACTATTTTATCTAAATATTCTACAATTGTCACTTCAGTTCCCATAGAATTGTAGAAGTAAGCAAACTCAACACCAATGGCACCAGAGCCTACAACTATCATTTTCTTAGGTTGTTTCTTTAAGGTCATTGCTTGTCTGTAGCCAATTACTTTTTCGCCATCTTGTGGTAAACTTGGTAATTCTCTAGAGCGTGCTCCTGTAGCAATAATAATATGGTCAGCAGAATAATCTTTACCATCAACTTCGATCTTCTTTCCGGCTTTTAGCTTTCCATAACCTTCAATTACATCGATTTTATTTTTTTTCATCAAAAACTTAACGCCACCACTCATACCTTCAGCAACACCACGACTTCTTTTTACTACGGCATCAAAATCATGTTCGTAATCTTTTACTTTTAATCCGTAATCTTCAGCATGTTTAAGGTATTCAAAAACTTGAGCAGACTTTAAAAGCGCTTTAGTTGGAATACAACCCCAATTTAAACACACACCACCAAGGCTTTCTTTTTCTACAATAGCAGTTTTAAATCCTAATTGTGATGCTCTAATTGCAGTTACGTAGCCTCCAGGACCACTTCCTAATACTATAATATCGTATTTACTCATGGATAAGTTTTTTTATTTAAGTTCTATGAAATACAAAAATATGAAATTCCGAATAGTAAATGGCAAATTACATTTCAAAAAACACTTTGATATGTATGGTTATATAAAGTTTTAACCTTTTATGGCTTTCGCTAAACATCATCTGTAAAATGTTTACGGCTTT
Organism: Winogradskyella sp. 4-2091; assembly: GCF_045765065.1. Classification (NCBI taxonomy): domain Bacteria; kingdom Pseudomonadati; phylum Bacteroidota; class Flavobacteriia; order Flavobacteriales; family Flavobacteriaceae; genus Winogradskyella; species Winogradskyella sp. 4-2091. The sequence goes on along the minus strand of NZ_JBJKOD010000005.1, from coordinate 36,428 downwards.
TTTCTTGTTTAAATTTTGAGATATTAAACTGTTTTGATTCTCCTTTAGGAATAGATAATGATTGCCAATCACTGCCTTTTGTTAGTTTTCCAATAAATACAATTTGCCCAACATGATAGGCGTAATGCATCATTTGTCTATTAATTGCTTCAGTTACAGAATGGCCTTGATTTCTTATGTAGATAATAGTGTTTAAATTGTTGTTTTTGAGTTCTTTAATTTCTGATAATAAACAGTTCCAACCATTGTTCCATGTTAGAATTAATTGTTCTTTTGAGTTAAAATCGTCAATGAATTCTTCGTCCCTTTTACGCCATGCTTTTTCGCCATCTTCAGTTAAAAAATTGGTCCATCGACTTTGCATATTTCCAGCAAGATGTTTTACAACGATGGCTATAGAATTAGAATCTTCAGCATACTCTTTTTTGAGCTCATCAATGGAGAGTTGCTCAATTGTTCTGTCTCCAAGATTCTTGTAGTACTCAAATTGTTTAATAACACTAGGTAAATAGGTTTCTTCCATAGCTAAAAGTTTAGTTCTATAAATTTAATCATAGAATTTTTAAAACTCAGCAAATTGGATAGTTAGATGAAATATAAGTATTGCGGTTTTGAATTATTCATCCTCATCAGCAACAAATTTTAGTGCCACGCCATTTATGCAATGACGTTTTCCTGTAGTCTCTTGTGGTCCATCATTAAAAACATGGCCAAGGTGTCCTCCACAGGTAGCGCAATGTTCTTCATCTCTAGTATAACCTATTTTGGTATCTGTACCATAAGCTACATTACCTTTAATTTCTTTGTCAAAACTTGGCCAGCCAGTTCCGGAGTCAAATTTATGCTCACTTTTAAATAAAGGTGTATTACAAGCAGCACAATGATAAACGCCTTTTTTATAATTTTTATTAAGTGCACTAGAAAACGGTCGCTCAGTGCCCGCTTCTCTTAAAACGTAGTATTGTTGTTCTGTGAGTATCTCCTTCCACTCAGCCTCAGTCTTTGTTACAGTGAACGTTTCTTTTTCTTTAGTTTCATTTTTTTGAGCAGAACTATTACAACTAAAAAATAGACTAATTACTGTTATTATTACGATCTTTTTCATATCTTAGAATTACAAAATTTCATTTTGGTTATTCGTCGTAATTAGCTTTCATTAATTACAAAATTGATTTAATATTTTTTTTACGTTAACATATGCCATTATATGTTAGTCTTTGTCTTTTTTATTGTTAATTTAACAGCATAAACAATTAGATATTCCTTGTCAATGAAAATTATACACATAAGTGCAGAGTGTTATCCAATCGCCAAAGTAGGTGGTTTAGCTGATGTTGTAGGAGCTTTGCCTAAGTACCAAAATGAAATTGGAGCTGATAGTTCAGTGATAATGCCGTTCTATAATAATAAATTTACTCAGGCAAATAAATTTACGTCAATATATCAATCTGAAATATTCTTAGGGAATCAAAATGTTAGTTTTAATATTTTAAAAGTAGAGGGTTCAGTTTTAGAATTCGATGTTTTTTTTGTTCATATTGAGTCTTTATTGTATAAAGAATATGTGTATTCAGATGATGACGTAGATCGTTTTTTAGCTTTTCAGATTGCCGCATTAGATTGGATTCTAACTTTAGAAAAGAAACCAAATTATATTCATTGTCACGATCATCATACTGGGCTAATTCCTTTTATGGCTCAAGAGAGTTATAAGTATGAAAGTTTAAATAAAATACCAGTTATAACAACTATCCATAATGCACAATATCAAGGTTGGATGACTTATGATAACTTGTACAAACTTCCTAGATTTAATATTGAAAAAGTGGGCTTAATGCTTTGGGATGGTATGATTAATCCTTTGGCTGCAGCTATAAAATGTGCGTGGCGAGTTACAACTGTTTCGCCTAGTTATATGGAAGAATTAAAGTATAATGCCAATGGTCTTGAATCTTTATTAAGTGCAGAAAGTTCTAAAACTATTGGGATTTTAAATGGTATTGATTCTGAAGTTTGGAACCCAAGTACAGATGATTTTATTATTAAAAACTACAAAAAAACATCAGTCGAAGCAGGGAAAAAAGGAAATAAAAAATGGTTGTGCAAAGAGTTTAATTTAGATGAAAACAAACCTTTATTTGCCTTTATAGGTCGTTTAGTTGGCGAGAAAGGAGCTGAACTCCTGCCTTATGCAATAGATTATGCATTGCGCTCCAATGATATATCAGTGCTAGTATTAGGTTCTGGAAATAAAGACACCGAAAAACAATTATTTGATTTAATACCAAAGTATGCGGGAAGTTATAATGCGTTTATTGGGTACGATGAAAGGTTGTCCCATATTATCTACGCAGGAGCAGACTTTTTATTAATGCCTTCTCGTGTAGAACCATGTGGATTAAACCAAATGTATTCACTGAGATATGGAACAGTTCCTATCGTTAGACGAATAGGCGGATTAAAAGATACTGTTGTAGATATTGGCGATAATGGATTTGGAATTTGTCATAACGATGTTTCAGTTCAGGATATTTTAATTTCCATCAATAGAGGAAAAGAATTTTACAACGATAAGAAAGCATTTAAAGTAAATAGGAAGCAAATAATGAGTATTGATCACTCATGGAAAGTTTCTGCAAAAGCATATATAGATTTATATAATTCAATAAGTTAAACTTAAATATTGCGATATAAAATAAATGAATAACTAAAATAATAAATAACTAACTAACTAAATAAATGGTATGATAAACAATGAAGTATTGTCAATTATTCTTGGTGGAGGTCAAGGATCACGTTTATATCCTCTAACTGCAGACAGATCTAAACCTGCTGTACCAATCGCTGGTAAATATAGATTAGTGGATATTCCTATTTCAAATTGTATTAATTCAGATATAAAAAGGATTTACGTTTTAACTCAATTTAATTCTGCTTCTTTAAATCAACATATCAAAAACACATACCACTTTAGCTTTTTTAGTAGTGCATTTGTAGATGTTTTAGCAGCTGAACAAACGATGCATAGTGATAAGTGGTTTCAAGGAACTGCTGATGCTGTGAGACAAAGTATGCACCATTTTTTGCAAAATGATTTTGAGTATGCTCTCATACTATCTGGAGATCAATTGTATAATATGGATTTGGAAGACATGATTGCGAAGCATAAGGCTAGTAATGCAGAAATTACCATTGCAACCTATCCTGTAAACGCAAAAGACGCCACAGGTTTTGGACTTTTAAAAACAAATGAAGAAAATGTAATTACATCATTTATTGAAAAACCAGATGCTTCTTTGTTACCAGATTGGACATCTGATGTTGGAGATGAAATGAGAAGTGAAGGTAGAAATTATCTCGCATCAATGGGGATTTATATTTTTAATAGAGATTTGTTAGCAGAATTAATGAATAACCCAGACACTATTGATTTTGGTAAAGAAATTATTCCGCAATCTATACACAAGCACAAAACCTTAAGTTATCAATACGAAGGCTATTGGACTGATATCGGAACCATTGATTCCTTCTTTGAAGCCAATTTAGGATTAACTGATGATATTCCTAAATTTAATCTGTATGATGAAAATAGAGTATATACTAGAGCAAGAATTCTACCAACATCTAAAATTACTAATACGGTTATAAATAAATCAGTAATTTCTGATGGCTGTATAATACATGCGGATAAAATTGATAGATGCGTTATTGGTATTAGATCTAGAATTGGAAAAAACTCAGTTGTTCAAAATACTTATATGATGGGGAATGACTCTTATGAATCTCTAGCAGATATGGAAGCAAATCATATTGAAAACCTATTAGGTATAGGAAATGATTGTAACATCAATTATTGTATCGTTGATAAAAACTGTAGAATAGGAGATAATGTGATAATTGAAGGCGGTAAGCATCTTGAAGATAAGGAAACGGAAAATTATTTCATAAGAGATGGTATCGTGGTTATAAAGAAAGGCGCAACTATTCCTAAAGGTTCAGTAATTAAATAATAAATGGCAGAAGTAATAACACACAGTTTTTTTACCGATTTTGACATTAATCTTTTTAAATCAGGAAAGCATTATCGCTTATACGAAAAATTTGGGTCTCACATCACCACTATAGATGGCGTGGAAGGCGTTTATTTTGCAGTTTGGGCACCTAGTGCTAAGATGGTATCTGTTGTTGGCGATTTTAATTTTTGGTCTGAAGGTGAGCACAAATTAAATGTTCGATGGGATTCTAGTGGAATTTGGGAAGGCTTTATTCCTGGATTAGGAAAAGGAACTAAGTATAAATTTAAGATTCTTAGTAGTAATAATGATATCACTACAGAGAAAGCAGATCCTTACGCTAGACGTGCTGAGCATAACCCTAATACAGCTTCAATTGTTTGGGATGATGATTATAAATGGAGCGATGCTAAATGGTTAAAAAAACGAAAAAAGAACAATGCTTTAGACGCACCGTTTTCTATATATGAAGTTCATTTAGGATCTTGGAAAAAGCAAGTAGAAGAAAATAGATTCATGTCTTACGTGGAGTTGGCTGATGATTTAGTCAATTATGTAAAAGAAATGAATTTTACCCATGTAGAATTAATGCCTGTAATGGAGTTCCCTTATGATCCATCTTGGGGTTATCAAGTTACTGGATATTTTGCACCTACGTCGCGTTTTGGATACCCAGAAGAATTCAAATTATTAGTAGATAAATTACACCAAAACGATATTGGTATTATCCTAGATTGGGTACCTTCTCATTTTCCAGAAGATGCTCATGGTTTGGGCTTTTTTGATGGTTCTGCATTATATGAACATCCAGATCCTCGTAAAGGCTATCATAACGATTGGAAAAGTTTAATTTTCAATTATGGTAGAAACGAAGTAAAATCATTTTTAATTAGTAATGCTATATTTTGGTTAGATCAATTCCATGCAGATGGTTTACGAGTAGATGCCGTTGCTTCTATGCTATTTTTAGATTACAGTAGAGAAGATGGTCAATGGGAACCAAATATGTTTGGAGGACGAGAAAATCTTGAAGCGATGTCATTCTTAAGAGAAATGAATGAAGCCGTTTATTCTGCTTTTCCAGATGTGCAAACTATCGCTGAAGAATCTACGGCTTTCCCAATGGTATCTAAACCTACATATATGGGAGGTTTGGGCTTTGGTATGAAATGGATGATGGGATGGATGCATGATACACTTCAATATTTTGCAAAAGAACCTGTTTACAGACAATACCATCAGAACGACTTAACGTTTTCAATGACCTATGCGTTTACAGAAAATTTTATGTTACCCTTAAGTCATGATGAAGTTGTTTATGGTAAGAAATCGATCTTAGGAAGAATGCCTGGAGATGAGTGGCAACGCTTTGCTAATTTAAGATTATTGTATTGTTATATGTTTACGCATCCAGGAACTAATTTGTTGTTTCAAGGTGCTGAATTTGGTCAAAGTGGCGAATGGGATTTTGAAAACAGTCTCGATTGGCATTTATTACAATATGATCCACATAAAGGTGTTCAAGAGTTAATTAAAGACTTAAATAAGCTATATAAGAAAGAACCTGCCTTATTTCAAAAACAATTTTCGGCTGACGGATTTGAGTGGATAGATTATAACGATTCTCAAAATTCTGTTTTTACCTACATTAGAAAAGGAAATGAATCTCAAGATGATTTAATTGTAGCTTGCAATATGACACCTGTTCCTAAAGAAAACTATAAATTGGGCTTACCTAAAAAAGGAAAGCTAAAAGAAGTTTTTAATAGTGATTTAAAGAAGTACTTCGGTAGTGGAGAATTTACAAATAAATTAAAAACAACCAAGGAAGAAGCTTGGCATTTTAGAGACCATTCTATAGATATCAATATTCCTCCATTAGGTATGGTAGTTTTTAAATATGAAAAGCAAGTAAAAGCTAAAAAGAAAGCTCAGCCAAAAGTTAAAGCTAAACCTATTAAAAAAGCGAAGGCAAAACCCAAGAAGATTAAAAAATAAATTAAATAAAAAATGACCTCAAGTGTTTTATAACTATTGAGGTCTTTTGTTAATAGAAAAATTGAAACCATATAAAATATGTCTTCTAGAAGAAATGTTATTTTCTTTAAATACAGTATACCATGTCTAGCAATTATTGTAATTGTAATACAATTGGTTGTTGTAAAAACTCAAAATCTAAGTAAATGGAAAGGTGGAGGTTATGGTATGTACTCAGAAATTCATTATTTCTATAATCAAATTCATATTCCCAATTTATCTGTGGATTCATTGGTGAATGTCAATTCAAATTTAAAAAATTCTTTGGGCTATTTAATGCTAATGCCTAATGATAATAGAATTAAAGAATCAGCACAGCTTATTTTAGAAACAACTAAAAATGATAGTATTTCTGTTCAATTATGGAAGCCAGTAGTAGATTCTAAAAAACAAAGTCTCACGAGGGTTTTGGTCAATGAAATTCAACTAAATAACGGTGATCTTTGAAGTATTGGCAGAACATAAAAGAGCGGTTAGAAAATCATTGGCAGTTAACAGAACAACTATTAATGTTGTTTGCCTTTATCTACATTGTAGTTTTAGCTAATGACTTTAAAATATGGAAATTATGCATACTTTTTAGTGGTTTTTTAGTTTGGTTTTTAATAGGAAAAAATGCGAAGCATCCTATTTCTTGGATAGTAATTTTACTTCTTTTAATCATAGATCTTGTTGGTTCATATTTTTGGGTTGCTAACCATCATTTTTTGCTATTATTTGTAGTGCTATCAATGGTGTTCTATGGTTATCATCAAAGCAACGTTATTCTATATAAAAATGTTCAAGCACTTCTAATCATTGTTTTATGTGCTTCTGTTATTCATAAGTTGTTTTCTTATCAATTTATTAGCGGTAATTTCTATTATCATTCCATTAATCAAGGCACAATTTTTAAATCTTTATTTTATTTCTTTCCAGATAGTTTGGAAATAGCGAATAGTAATGCTGAAAGCATTAAGGAATTGAATGAAACCGATCCAAATTTATTAGGTAAAATTAAATTAGTTGATGTGTTTCCAAACCTGAGAATCATTACTATTGTATTTGCTTGGATGACTATTATAGTAGAATTTCTAGCAGCAGTGGCTTTATTGAGCAAACCAAAAAGTAAGTGGACTCATTTAGTTTTAATTGCAATGATATTAGGTATTCTCTTCACTAAGCTAGAAACAGGGTTTATGTCTTTACTTTCCATTTGTGGTTTGCTATTATGTAATCATTTAAAACTAAAGATCGTTTATCTCATCGTAGCTATAGCATGCTTAACCATGATTATTACAAAAATTGGGTATCACTAATCGAAATTTTGATATTTGGGTGACTCGTAGATTATTAATATTTGAATTCAGCGTTCTACTATTGCGAATAATAATAAATAACACCTAATTTTTCCTATTATCGTAAAAACACAACCCTAAAACGATATAGTTGGTGACAATTTTTAATAAGGCGATTGAACCCTTTTAAATGTTGGATTTTTTCCGTTTTTTTGTACCTGACTTTTGATAAAAAAGACCTATGATTGTAAATACTGAATTAGAAAATAAAGGAAATTTATTTCCTTCAAATATAATAGATTTTAAAAAGGATGTTGATAAACTATATTTCACTGCAGCAAATGATGTTATCCTAGAGTTAACAGTTGTTAGAGATAGTTTATTAAGATTTAGATATACCACAGTTGGAAATTTTGATAATGATTTTTCCTATGCTATAACTAAGTACGCTAGTATTGGTTATAATAAATTAGAAATTGAGGAGCATAAAGAGTATTTTGAAATAACAACATCAAAGTTGCGATGCGAAATTTCAAAAGATGATATGAGAGTATCTATCTATGATGCAAAAGATGGTGTGTTGATTAACCAAGATGAAGGTGGTTTTCATTGGGAAGAAAGCTATCAATATGGTGGCAACATCGTTAAAATGAGTAAAACTTCTAACGATGGAGAAAGTTATTATGGTCTTGGAGATAAACCAAACCATTTAAACCTAAAAGGAAAACGCTATAGTAATTGGGCAACAGATTCTTATGCTTATGGCAAGGATACAGATCCTATTTACAAAGCTATTCCATTTTACACGGGTTTACATCATGGTAAAGCTTATGGAATTTTCTTTGATAATACATTTAAGTCTTCTTTTGATTTTGCACAAGAACGTAGAAATGTGACGAGCTTTTGGGCACAAGGAGGTGAAATGAATTATTATTTCTTCTATGGTCCTAAAATGAACGATGTTGTAGAAAGTTATACAGATTTAACTGGTAAGCCTCATCATTTGCCGCCACTTTGGGCATTAGGTTTTCACCAATGCAAATGGAGTTATTACCCAGAAAGTAAAATAAAAGAAATTACATCGACTTTTAGAAAATTACAAATTCCATGTGACGCTATTTATTTAGATATCGATTATATGGAAGGATTTCGTTGTTTTACTTGGAACAAAGAATACTTTCCAGATCCAAAACGAATGGTAAAAGAATTAATGGATGACGGTTTTAAAACGGTTGCCATTATTGATCCAGGGATTAAAATTGATAAGGAGTACTCTGTATTTAAAGAAGCTTTAGAAAAAGATTATTTCTGTAAACGCGCAGATGGAGACTATATGAAAGGAAAAGTATGGCCAGGAGAATGTTATTTTCCAGATTATACAAATCCAGAAGTAAGAGAATGGTGGTCTGGTTTATTTCAAGAGTTAATTGAAGATATTGGCGTAAAAGGTGTGTGGAATGACATGAATGAACCTGCCGTTATGGAGGTTCCAAATAAAACATTCCCAGATGATGTACGTCATGATTATGATGGTAATCCGTGTAGTCATAGAAAAGCGCATAACATCTATGGAATGCAAATGGCGAGAGCTACATATCAAGGTTTAAAGAAATACTCATACCCAAAACGTCCTTTTGTAATTACACGTTCTGCATATTCTGGTACGCAACGTTATACATCGACATGGACTGGAGATAATGTTGCCACTTGGGAACATTTATGGATTGCAAACATACAAGCGCAGCGTATGGCAATGTCTGGCTTTTCTTTTGCAGGTAGTGATATTGGAGGCTTTGCAGAACAACCACAAGGCGAATTGTTTACGCGTTGGATTCAATTAGGTATTTTTCATCCATTCTTTAGAGTGCATTCTTCAGGAGATCATGGTGATCAAGAACCTTGGGCTTTTGATGAAGATGTTACCGATATCGTCAGAAAGTTTATTGAAATTCGTTATCAAATATTACCGTATTTGTACACAGCCTTTTGGAATTATGTACAAAATGGAACACCGCTTCTAAAATCATTAGTTCTATACGATCAAGACGATGTACAAACGCATTATAGAACTGATGAATTTGTGTTTGGTGAGCAAATATTAGCATGCCCAGTTTTAGAGCCAAATGCCAAAGGCAGAAGAATGTATATTCCGCATGGCTATTGGTATAATTACTGGAATGATGAAATAATAAAAGGAGGTAAAGAAATGTGGGTAGATGCAGATATTGATAGCATGCCTATATTTGTTAAAGAAGGTGCTATAATTCCTAAATATCCAATTCAACAATACGTTGGCGAAAAAGAAATTACTGAGATTACCTTAGACGTTTACTATAAGGAAGGTAAAGAGGAAAGCGAACTTTACAGTGACGCTAATGATGGGTTTGATTATACGAAAGGACGTTACAGTTTAAGAAACTTTACGTTAACAGGTAAAACAAATGAGCTTATTATTAATCAATATAAAGAAGGAAAGTTTGTAACACCTTACGAAACCTTTAAAATAAAGTTTCACGGATTACCTTTTGATGTTGTAGAAATACAAATAGACAATGAAAAGATCAATCTTAAGAGTTTAAAAGTGAATGGTGTAACCTCCATAGTTGTAGATAAGAATTTTTCTGAGTTACATATCATTGGTAGCAAGGATCAATCCTAAACTTTTAAGTGACTATTATTTTGATTTAGTGTCCTATCAATGCAAATTCATTTTTGTAATTTAGTAATTCGAAATAATCTATATAATATGAAACATAGTAAAATACTTTTAGGTTTATTAATATTAGGCATTGTATATGCATGTGCTACGAATCCTTTTACAGGAAAAAAGACGATGGCATTTGTTGGAAATGATCAATTGTTCCCATCAGCTTTTGCACAATACAATCAAGTAAAATCTGAAAGTAAAGTAATAACGGGTACTTCAGATGCCGAAATGATTACTAGAGTTGGTCAAAGAATAGCTGCTGCTGCTGAACGTTGGTTAGTAGCGAATGGTCATCATAGTTATTTAGATGATTACCAATGGGAATATACTTTAATTCAAGATGATCAAGTAAATGCATGGTGTATGCCAGGTGGAAAAATTGCATTTTATACTGGGATTTTGCCAATTGCGGCAAATGAAACAGGTGTAGCAGCAATTATGGGGCATGAGGTTGTTCATGCCTTGGCAAATCATGGTCAGCAACGTATGAGTGCTGCATATTTGCAACAAGGTTTAGCCGTAGCAGGTAATGTTGCTTTAGCAAATGATCAACAAGCTTTAGGTATATTTAATCAATCGTTTGGAGTGGTTTCTAATGTAGCAGGAATGTTGCCTTTTAGTAGAAGTCATGAAACTGAAGCCGATAAAGTTGGCTTAATAATTATGGCAATTGCTGGCTATAATCCAGATGAAGCTGCTGAATTATGGAAACGTATGAAAGCAAATAGCGGAGCATCGTCTACTCCAGAGTTTTTAAGTACGCATCCAAGTAATGATAATAGAATTGAAACATTGGAAGCTTTAGCTCCCAAAGCAAAAGCCGAAGCCGCTAAATTTGGAACTACATCATTTAGACCAATAAATTAAGATTTAAATAATATTTGACTATTTTAGAAGCTGCTCAATTTGAGCAGCTTTTTTTATATAAAAAATTATGATAAAACTTGAAAAAGGGAGTAAGAAACTTTTAAATGCTTGGGCTTTTTACGATTGGGCTAATTCAGTTTACACCCTTACGATTGCATCGTCTATCTTTCCAATTTTTTATTCAGCCTTATTTTTGGGACAAGCAGAAAAAACGGTTTCTGCATTTGGAATGGATTTTAAAAGTACTGCATTAATTACCTACGTTACCGCATTTACCTTTGGTGTAGTTGCAATTTCTTCGCCTATCCTCTCCGGTATTGCAGATTATGTTGGTAATAAAAAGAATTTCATGAAATTCTTTTGTTATGTTGGTAGTGTAGGTTGTGTAGGTTTGTATTGGTTTAGCTTAGATAGTATTCATCTAAGTTTACTGTTTTATTTTATGGGATTGATTGGGTATTGGGGAAGTTTGGTATTCTATAACTCGTATTTGCCAGATATTGCTTTTCCAGAACAACAAGATAGTATTAGTGCTAAAGGATTTAGTATGGGTTACGTTGGTAGTGTTATTTTACTCGTAATTAATCTTGCAATGGTTATGTTTCCTGATGTTTTTTATATTTCAGATCATATAGCGGAAGATGGAGAGGTTATAGAAACTGCCGCCCAAGTTGGTATGCGCTATTCTTTTATAATGGTAGGTTTATGGTGGATATTATTTAGCCAATATTCCTTTTATATTTTACCAGCTGGTGTTTCTAACGGTCATAAAGTAACTAAAGATGTTGTTTTTAATGGCTTAAAAGAATTGAAACAAGTCTGGATTCAATTAAAGCAAAATTTAAGATTAAAACGTTATTTAGTAGCCTTTTTTGTTTTCAGTATGGCAGTTCAAACAATAATGTTAGTTGCTGTTTATTTTGGTGAGGAGGAAATTGCTTGGGGAGATGATGACGCTAAAACCTTTGGTCTTATAGTTAGTATATTAATTATTCAATTAGTGGCCATTTTAGGTGCCTATTTAACGTCTCGTGCATCGTCAAAGTTTGGAAATGTAAAAACCTTAATCGTAATTAATTTCTTTTGGATGGCACTGTGTTTGTATGCTTATTTTATGGAAACTCCATTGCAATTTTATATTGCAGCAGGTTTGGTAGGTTTAGTAATGGGTGGTGTTCAATCCTTAGCAAGATCTACTTATTCTAAGTTTTTACCAGAAACGGAAGACACAACATCATATTTTAGTTTTTATGATGTGGCAGAAAAAATAGGTATTGTAATTGGGATGGGAATATTTGCTACAATAGACCAAATTACAGGCAGTATGCGTAACGCTATTTTGTTCCTAGTAATCTTCTTTTTAGTAGGTATTGTACTCTTATTTAGAGTTCCGAAGTATGATGAAAAATAACAGGAACTTTTCAATATTTAAAAATACAATGTATTCAATCTAAATAATTCTTAAATATTCTTATATTGCGTTTAACTAATTTTATTATTATGAAAAAGCTTATTATTCTTTCTGTTTTAGCTACTGTATTTTTTACATCATGTAGTAGTGGTGTAGATTTAGCGATAGATAATCCAACTGATTTTTCTGTTGAGGTTGTAGTTGATACCCTTAGAGTTGTAGTGCCACCAAAAGAAGTGGTTTGGGTAGAAATGGGCTTAGGAGAGCATCAATTGACATTAGAAAACGATAGTATTATTAAATTTAATTTTACAGAATCTGTTTATATGATTAATCCGTCTTTATCAGAGTACTTATTATCTGACGAATATTACGGACCAGAAATGTATCAAGACAGTTATGCTGCTAATCTAACTAACAAGGAAGTAACATTTTTAGGTATTCCTATGAATGGAAACTATGATGTTATTAGTGATGTCATTAATGAAGTAACTTGGGATTATGGACCAAGGGAATCTTTACCAGAAATGGTTGAGGTAGATTCTGACGAGTCTTACACAAGTTTAGTAAAGGCCTATGATCCACAAGAATTTATGGCTTTAATGATGAGTTCATACTCTGGCGAATAATAAATTAGTCCCAATAATCTATCTATTTTGAAAACTTCGCTTGGTACACACATCACTTGGGATGTATACAACTGTAATTCAGATTCTCTATCTTTTATTCCAAAAGTTAAGGAGGTATTAAATGCTATTGTAATGGAGTTGCAACTCTCTAAAGTCAACGAGTCATTTAAACAGTTCGAACCAATAGGAGTCACTGGGTTTATATTATTAGAAGAAAGTCACGTTAGTATTCATACATGGCCAGAACATCAATTTGCTGCGGTAGATATATTTTCTTGTAAGCCATTTAATGCCGAAAAAATTCAGAAGTTATTAATGTTTTCTTTCAGTTCAGATAAAGTTATTATTAAACAGATTGAAAGGGGAGAAGCAATAGGTGTAATCACAAATTAAACCATTTAGCCTTTAGCGAATTACACCAAAAGAATTTTCATCTAACCAAACGATCTTCCAGTTTTGGTTAGTTCTTGAATTATTATCATACAATTCTAAATAGTTTTTATTATTATAGATATGAAAAGTCCCTAATTGGTTCCTTGGACAAATTTTATTTCCACATTTTCTTATATATCTATTACGTCTTTTATAATTTACTAAACTATATGTGCCGTTTTCTTTAAAATGATAAAGTGTGGTTTCTTCATCGCTTTGCGCTCTCGTAAATATATGTATTCTATCGTCCGAGTCTGAATTAATGTGATCAAACTATCAATAACCAAATATTTCTGATGAGGTCATTTTATCATCTTGACAAAAGCCAAAAGAGAGCCAAAAAATAAATAATAATAGTATGGCCTGTTTCATTTCAAAATGAAATGAGGATTTGTGCCAATACTTAAATAAAATGATTCTTTAAATTATAAAATGTGACATAAATTCACAATCATCCGTAATGATTTGTGACTCTTGCGCTCGTAAGTTAATTGCGGAAGCCTTTGTCGTGAAAAACATACCAATTTGATAATAGTATTTTTCCATATCTTGATTTAAAGGGTAATATTTTTGAAAAATCATATCCTGATTTCCAAAATCGCCTTTAGATTCTTGTCTTGCTTTTGTTGCTGTCTCTATAGCAATATTTTCACCTAACCTTCCGTAAACTGGCTTTTTAACGTATTCACCCAATCGTGCTTCTTGTTGTAAATAGGTTTCGGCTAATATATTGTTAGGAAAGTTTTGAGTAATATACGCTAGGAATTTTTTATTCTGCCAAATGGCTGTATATGGTGGATTTAAAACAACGACTTTGTCATTAATAATTAATTCAGAAAGGGTTTGCGCCAATTCTGGCTCATCATTGAACATCCAATCCCATGGTACCATTTTAAAAAGTACATCTATCTCTTCAAACTCACCACCAATTTCATAAAATACACCTTCATCTGAAAAAACTACATTCTCAAGATTAGAATATAAAGGTTTAAAACCTGCTTGGTAAGCTATATCGATAATGCAATTTACGTTTTCTACATCTTCAACATAACCAAATGAGGTTCCTAAAAAAGTTGGGTTGGGTTTATTTAATGTCGCTTTTAAATTAGAAAGCGTCATTTTTATATCGTCACTGAGCGTATTAAAACTTTGAGGATTGCCTTTTAATTCAGCTAACTGAAGTGGCTGCCACAAAAGTGTTTCTGGGATTGTACTGCATGTATCAGCATTGAATTCTATAATTCTGCCGTAATCAGATTTTAATCCGCCATTAATATCAAATCGTCCGTAAAGAAAAGAATGCTTAGATTTATTTTTCCAGCTATGAATAATACATTTTTGAAATGATAAAGGAATACCTAAATCACCTAATTTATTATCTGCAATTATTTTGTCTGTTGCACGTTGAAATAAGTAGAAGGCTTCATCAGAAATACGACGCAATTGCTCTACCTCAGAACGGTAAATACCAAGTAATTCTTGAGAAAAATAATCTTCCCCTAAAAACCAATGTAAACGATTAGGTGTGTGTTTCTTTTTAAGGCGTTTAATTTCCTTAAACCGACTATCCTCCAAATGATCTAAACGACTTTCCACTGCCATAACCTTTTGATGATGAACCAGGAACACTCACACGACGTGAAGTCGCAGAACTCTTTAAATCATTTTTTAAACCTGTAGACTTGTTGTAAGCTGACGCATTTTTGTAATTACCTTGCTTAGGTGTAACATTACCCATGTTTCTGTTAAAATAAGAAGCAGCTAAAGAGTAGTATAAGATACTTCTAAGACCAGAGTGACGGTAAGACGAAGATTCGTCATTTTTTAGTTTTCTTAAAGATAAAGTATCTACTGTACCTTCCAAAGTGTGAACAATAGCAATAGACTTTTCTTTCTCGTCTATAATACGCTCATCAAGAATTTTATAATCATTTCCAGGTTCAACTTCTTCAACTTCAGTAATTACACCTTTAGTAGATTCGTAAATCGTTTCTTCTTGTGCATCTTTAATTCTTGGGCTCCCGTCTTCTTCCCCACAACTTTGCAGAGTTAAAGCAGCAGTTACCGCAGCTATTAAAGTTATTTTTTTAGTTAAAGCAAGACCTGTTATAAAATTTTTCTTCATCTTTGAGCAGTTATTATACACCAAACATAGTCAAATTTTTATGAAAAAAAAAGCCATAATTCCTTTTGCTGTATTTATTGCAGGATTATGTTCTATAATCTATGAATTATTAATTAGTACAACTGCTACGTATTTTTTAGGTGATGGCGTTAGACAGTTTTCTATAATTATAGGTGTTTACCTTTTTTCAATGGGAATTGGTGCGTTCTTAACTAAATTTCTTAAACATAAACCGCTCATTTTTTTTATTAATGTAGAATATCTTTTAGGATTCATAGGAGGTATTTCGGTGCCGTTACTTTACATGCTTTTTGTATATGTTTCTCCAACGGTTTTACAAATAAGCTGTTTGGCCATTATTTTTATAATTGGATTGTTAACAGGTATGGAAGTGCCATTACTAACATTTGCATTAGAGGATAGTAATATAAAAAATAACTTATCTAATATATTGTCGTTAGATTATATAGGAGGCTTGATAGCTACACTTATTTTTCCGTTCATTATTCTTCCTTTTGTTGGGTTATACTATTCCTCGTTAATCTTTGGTATTGTTAATATTTTATTGGGCATTGTTTTGAATTACACAATTCTAAAAGACAAAAAACGAAATAGTATTTACGGTTTTCTTGTGATTGCAGTTTTATTGGTATTGGTCATATTTGGAGGACGATTCTTAGAGGTTTGGGACCAAAAAATTTACAAGAGACCTATTGTTTTAAATGAACAGACCCCTTACCAAAAAATTGTTATGACTAAAAATAGTGATGATGTCAGGCTTTACTTAAACCGCGTGATTCAGTTTGCATCTTCTGATGAGTATCGTTATCACGAATCCTTAGTGCATGTACCATTGGCAATGCATAATAATCCTAAGCGTGTTTTAATTTTAGGTGGTGGCGAAAATTTAGCAAGCAGAGAAGTGCTAAAAAATAAAAAAGTACAACAAATTGATGTTGTTGATATTGATAGTACAATGTTTTATTTGGCAAAAGAGAATCAATATTTAAAAGAAATAAATGAAAATGCAGCATTAAATGAAAAAGTAAATCTTATTGCTCAAGATGCTTTTACGTTTTTGTTTAATAATGATGAGAGATACGATATTATAATCGCAGATTTACCAGATCCAACCAATCAAGCAATTGCTAGACTATACAGTAAGCAGTTTTTTTTAATGGCGAAAAGAAATCTGAAAAGGGATGGTGTATTTGTAACACAGGCAGGAGAAATATACTTTTCTAACACCGTTTTTAGTTGTATTAATAATACTTTAAAATCTGTTTTTGAAACCGTAGAGCCTTACCATACTTATATTCCATCATTTGGAGATTGGGGATTTATTATTGCTAAAAACAGTAATAATACAAATAGTTTAAGTCCAAATGCGTTACCAAAAGACTTGAAATTTTTAAATCCAAACCAAGTTGAGCAAACTTTTGTCTTCCCTTTAGATATTAAAATCGCAGATACAAAGCTAAATACTTTAGACAACCCAATAATACTAAATTACTTTTTGGATGATTGGGGAAAATGGAAAGCTGATTTTCAAACTGGGACTAAGTAAAGAATAGTTAAATGGGGCTACATCCAAAGAAAATTGAAAATATATTAAAGTTAGATTCTTTTTCTAGATACAAATATTTTTTAAAAAAGGTTGCAGATTTTGAATGCTTCTGGTCTATTATGGATAAAAACGAAGAATATGTAATTTCTAATATAGAGAACAATCAACTTATTTCATTTTGGTCAAATGATAGTTTTATTAAGGTTAATTCAAAAGCCATGTGGCAGAATTGTACGCCTGTAAAAATTGATTTAGATAATTTTGAAGATGTCTTAATTCCGCTTATAAAGAGACACAATTTGCTTATAAATGTATTTCCGGTAAACCATAAGTCTGGATTTGTTGTTAATATAGATGAATTTATAAGAGACTTAAATGACGAATTAGAGTTTTATATATAGTTAAACAAAAAAAGGATAAGCAAAGCTTATCCTTTTTTTGTTTATTTATAACAGTTTAATTGCTCACACTACCAGAACCCGTAATTTTAGTGTCTTTATTTGTTGGATTACCTGAGTAGTTAACATCACCAGAACCTGTGATTCTAACTACCAATTCGCCATCGCAAACGACATCAGCACTTCCTGACCCTGTTATTTTAGCTGTAACATTTGTACTATCTAAATCATCGCCTTCAAAATCTCCCGAACCAGCTACTTTTACAATTAAATCTGTTGTGTTTCCTTCTAATTTAATATCGCCAGAACCAGCGATACTACTTTCGGTTATTTTAGAATCTATACTTAATTCAATGTCTCCTGAACCAGCTAAAGAAACTTTTAATTTATCTGCTTCTATAGTTCCCGAATTTTTTACATCTCCCGAACCTGCAAGTGATACAGAATTAATAGATTTATAAGGTATAGTTACGACAATAGTAGAACTTGGCTTTAAATTATAACCATCTTTAACGCGCACAGAAAGTGTGTTGTTTTTAACTTCTACCAAGATATATTCCATAAGGTTGTCATCGCCTTTAACAGTAATGTTACCTTCTTTTCCTGGTACTAAATTAAAGTCCATTGATCCTGCTGTTTTAACACCATCATAAGATGTTGTAGAAAAGGTTTCTGTGGTAATATTGCCATTTCCTTTAATTTTTTTCCATTTTCCCCATTGCGCATGAGATAAACTTGTACTTAATAAAATGGCAAGAACTGTGATTGATTGTAATAGTTTCATAATAGTTAATGTTTTATTGATTTATAATTGATGATGTCTTAAACTAAATTTAATTCTTCTTAAAAGTTACACTTCCATATTCAGAATTTATTTTAATCAAGTTACCAGAATCTTTAGAGCCATAGTAACCGCTGTATTTTTTTTCGGTGTGATCAATTTCTTTATTGGTAAAATTAAAACTATCAGATTCTCGCAAGGATGCAAACTCTAAGTCTATATCGAAGTTGAAATTATAATTAGCGTCATGGCCAATTGTAATACCAGTAAAATCTGCTGTAATATCTATATCGCCAGCTTTAGAAGCCATTCGGTCTATTTTTAACGAACCATAATTAGCGTTTAGTCTTACGTTCTTGTATACATTGCCTAGTCGCAGAGTGAGATAATCACCTTTGCCCTCAAAATTATTAACATTATCTACTTTTAAAGATCCATAATCACAGTTGTACTCTACATGCTCTGCAACTTCCACAATAGATTTTGTATAGTCTGCTTTTATCATTAAATCTTTAGTTTTTGCAACGGTAAAGCCACTATAATCCGCTATTATCTCGCCACTTTTTATATATTCAAAATAACAATTAGAACTATAATCAAAACGGATTTCGTTATTGTCTGCCATTAATTCTTTAGTGGTAATTTTACCATAATCACAACTTAATTTTGCGACGCCATTTAATCGGTCTAAGTTAATGGATCCGTAATCTTGTGATAAGTCTACATTTCCAGAAATAGGCATTTTAATAACATAATTAACTTCAATCTGAAGATTCATGTTTTTTCCCCAATTCCACCAGCTACTTTTGTTTTTGCTAATGTGTGTGATGGCTGAAACCAAATCATTTGTAGATGAGAAATCTATATTAATACCTTCAATTTTTTCTTCAACCTTATCGGCATTATTACCTGTAACTTTAATAAGGATATCAAAATCAATACGATTTTCTTCCCAGGTAATTACATCTACACTTCCAAAGCTATTATCTACTTTTAGTGTGGCATTAGATGAGACATTAAACGTCTTTTTTATGCTGCGTTCTTTTGAAGATTTCTTGAGGTCTTCGCCAGTATTTGCGAATACAATACTCGGTAAGAGTAAAAGTAAAAAGGCAATTTTATAATGTATTTTTAGGTTCATTTGTATTTGTTTTAAGTTCTTTAATTACTTCAATCTGTTCTAATACAGTATTTAAAATATCTATTCGGTTTTGAAAATTTGAAATCATCGCATATATAACACGTTGGTTTTTTCCACTTTCGGTTAAATCTGTTTTTAATTTTTGATAATCGTTCTCTAAAAGTTTAATTTGCGCTAAAGCATCACTAATAATCTGCTCCGTTAAAGGTGAGCGTTCTTCGTTTAGTTTTTTTAATTCGTTTTCAATTGTTACTGTAAAGAAGTCTTGTGTTTCAGACATTTCAGGTGATACACTTGCTAAATCTAAATCTTCAGAATCATTTTGTAACGTTGTAAAAAGACCTAAACATATTATTATAGAAGCTGCAATGGCTAAAAAAGGTTTCCAGTTAAAACCAGATGATTTTTTAACTTCTATTGAAGCTATATCGTTAGATTTCAATTTATCTAAAAATCGTTGTTCATGATTGGTTTGTGGGGTTTCAATATCAAATTGACCCTTCAAATTATCAAATAAACTATCTAAATTATCTTTTTCCATAATTAAATTAAGATGCTTTTAGTACTAATTTTTTTCTCAAACTTTCTTTTGCTCTCGATATTAAAGTTCTGCAATTGGCATAAGAGATATTCATAATCTCGCAGATTTCTTCGTAATCGTAACCTTCTATTAAATGTAGTGTTAGGCTTAAACTGTAATTGGGTTTTAAAGTTCTCATAACGTCTAAAATTTGTTTTACTTTCTCATTATTTTGGTCTGGTTCAACAATGCCGTCGTTATCTTCTACTTTATAAATCACAGCGTCTAAGGGCACTTCATTTTGTCTTACTTTTTTATTGTAATAGCCAATACTATTGTTTATTACAATACGTTTTAACCATGCACCAAACATGTTGGTGTCTTCTAAGGACTTCAATTTTGTAAAAGCGGTTAAAAACGACTCTTGCATAATGTCCTCAGCTTTAAAAGAATCTTTTACAATTCTTATGGCTGTGTTATACATCGCTTTGTTATATCTGTTGTAAATTTCCAACTGTGCACGTTGGTTACCAGATTGACAAAGGATTAATAACTGTTCGATATTTTGATTGGTTGATGTCAAAAAACAATTGCTTTTACTTATAGATGACGTCTTTTTTGAAGTGTTACAGTTTTAATGAAAAAAAAATTAAACTGTGATAAAGGTAATGGCATAACAATTGGAATTACTATAGTGTGAATAACTTTGAATATCTTATAAGTATTTGATATTCAGTATAAAGTTAAATTTTAATACATTTAAAATAATGTTATTCTGTTTGGTTTTATGACAGAATGACCATAATATATATATGAAAAAATCAAAATTTTTAAATTTAGACAATCTGTCATTTCAGGATTTCGATGAGAATTCAGAATTAATTCCATTAATGACTCCTGAAGATGAAGAATTAATAAACAGCGAATCTTTGCCAGAATCGTTACCAATTTTGCCTTTAAGAAATACGGTATTGTTTCCTGGTGTTGTAATTCCTATCACAGCAGGTCGTGATGCGTCTATTAAATTAATTAATGATGCCAATAAAGGCGGAAAAGTCATTGGTGTTGTATCTCAAATAGACGAAACTGTAGAAAACCCAACAGCAAAAGATATCTATAAAACAGGTACAGTGGCACGTATTTTAAAAGTGCTAAAAATGCCAGATGGTAACACAACTGTGGTTATACAAGGTAAAAAGCGGTTTGCTATAAATGAGGTAACTTCAGAGAAACCGTATTTAACAGCAACAATTTCTGATATTCCTGAGGCTAAACCTGCAGCAGATAATGAGGAATTTAAGGCTATTATAGATTCTATAAAAGATTTGTCTTTAGAGATTATTAAGGAAAGTCCAAACATTCCGTCTGAAGCGAGTTTTGCGATTAAGAATATTGAAAGTAATTCGTTTTTAATCAATTTTGTGTCTTCTAACATGAATCTTAAAGTAGAGGAGAAGCAAGAATTATTAAAGATTAACGATTTAAAAGAACGTGCGCTTCAAACATTGAAGTTTATGAATCTAGAATATCAGAAGCTTGAGCTTAAAAATGATATTCAGTCTAAGGTTCAGAGCGATATGAATCAGCAACAACGTGAGTATTTCTTGCATCAACAGATGAAAACTATCCAAGAAGAATTGGGTGGAGGCGTTTCTTCTGGTGAAGAGATTGAAGATATGCGTGCACGTGCTAAAGACAAAAAATGGGACGATAAAGTAAAGGAACATTTTGAAAAAGAATTAGCCAAAATGCAACGTATGAATCCTCAGGTGGCTGAGTATTCTATTCAACGTAACTATTTAGACTTGTTTTTAGATTTACCTTGGAACGAATTTAGCAAGGATAAATTTGACCTTAAACGTGCTCAGAAAATTTTAGATAGAGACCATTTTGGTTTAGAAGATGTAAAGAAAAGAATTATAGAATATTTGGCCGTTTTAAAACTTAGAAACGACATGAAATCGCCAATTCTGTGTTTATATGGACCTCCTGGTGTTGGTAAAACCTCTTTAGGGAAATCTGTAGCTGAAGCTTTGGGTAGAGAATATGTTAGAATTTCTTTGGGTGGTTTAAGAGACGAAGCCGAAATTAGAGGACATAGAAAAACGTACATTGGTGCAATGCCAGGACGTATTATTCAGAGTTTAAAAAAGGCACAGACATCTAACCCAGTTTTTGTATTAGATGAGATAGATAAATTATCTTCAGGTCATCAAGGTGACCCATCGTCTGCTTTATTAGAAGTTTTAGACCCAGAACAAAACAGTGAGTTTTATGATAATTTCCTAGAAATGGGATACGATTTATCTAAAGTTATGTTCATTGCGACCTCTAATAGTTTAAATACAATTCAGCCTGCATTAAGAGACCGAATGGAAATCATTAATGTTACAGGTTATACTATTGAAGAAAAAGTAGAGATTGCTAAACGTCATTTATTACCAAAGCAATTAAAAGAGCATGGTTTAGATGACAAAGCGTTAAAAATTGCTAAACCACAATTAGAAAAAATAGTTGAAGGATATACAAGAGAATCTGGAGTTAGAGGCTTAGAGAAGCAAATTGCAAAAATGGTACGCTATGCTGCCAAGAATATTGCAATGGAAGAAGATTACAATATCAAAATCTCTAATGATGATGTTATTGAAGTTTTAGGAAGCCCTCGATTAGAACGTGATAAGTACGAAAATAATGATGTTGCAGGTGTAGTAACAGGCTTAGCTTGGACAAGTGTTGGTGGAGATATTTTATTTATAGAATCTATTTTATCTAAAGGTAAAGGCGCTTTGTCTATTACTGGTAACTTAGGGAAAGTGATGAAAGAGTCTGCGACTATAGCTATGGAATACATTAAAGCCAATGCAGAAGAGTTTGGTATTAATCCAGAAATATTTGCCAAATACAATGTGCATATTCACGTGCCAGAAGGAGCAACACCAAAAGATGGACCAAGTGCAGGTGTTACTATGTTAACTTCTTTAGTATCTTTGTTTACGCAACGTAAAGTTAAGAAGAGCTTGGCAATGACAGGCGAAATTACATTACGTGGTAAAGTATTACCTGTTGGTGGAATTAAAGAAAAAATCTTAGCAGCTAAACGTGCTCGTATTAAAGAGATTTTGCTTTGTGAAGACAACAGAAGAGATATTGAAGAAATTAAACCTGAATATTTAAAAGGCCTAACGTTTCATTACGTAACAGATATGAGTGATGTGTTAAAGCTGGCTCTTACCAAGCAAAAAGTAAAAAATGCAAAAAAATTATAGATTAATTATATCCATTATTACCCTCGGATTTTCTAGTATATGTGCATTTGCACAAGACTCAATAGTTGCACAAAATACTATTGAGTATAAAGATGTTTTTTTAGACGGGAAACCAGCTAAACTAAATGTTGCAACTGGAGAAGTAAAGCTAGTGCAGCCAAAAGATAAAGTAGAAACAGTTGTAAAAGAATCAGTAGTTAATGCTGCTGATTCTAGCAACAATAATCAAACTGAAAATAGCGTAAGTAATACAGTAAAGGAGTCAGATTTTTATATAGTAAAAGAAGGCGAATCGTTGTTTGATGTTTCTAAAAAGTATAATGTTTCTTTAAGTGAGTTAAAGGCAGCAAATAATTTAGAAACAACTTTAATTAATGTGGGTCAAAAATTAAGAGTAGGTAATTTTGATGCTGTTGAAGCTATCACTAATACTAGTAATTCTAGCTCAGAAAACGCAAATTCAGATTATTATATTGTTGAACGCGGTAATACCTTATTCAGTTTGGCCAATCGATTTAATTTAAGTGTTAATGAGCTGAAGCGAATGAATAATTTAAATTCAAATGTGATTAGGGTTGGTCAAAGACTTCGTGTTAATGGATCGGAAACATCTAATATAACTAATGGTGCTTCATATTATGTAGTAAAAAATGGAGATAATTTATATCGAATTGCACTCAATAATGGTACAACGGTTAACGAAATAAAGCGTTTAAATGGATTAACGAGTAATCTTATTACAGTTGGTCAAGAATTACAGTTACGATAGAAATATTTTCTACTCAAAAAATAAAAAAATCATATCATCGTTTTAAGATAGATTTAGTTATTTTGCAAAATCTATGATTAAAAGGATTCTCACCTTATTTTTAATGCTATTGGCATTGCCTGTGTTCGCACAATTAGGTGGAGAATCAACTTATCAATTTCTTAACTTAGTATCGTCTCCGAGACAGGCAGCATTAGGAGGGAAAATTATTACTAATTTCGATCATGATGTTACTGAAGCACTATACAATCCGGCTTCAATAAATTATCAAATGAATAATCAGTTGGCCGTGAATTACTCAAATTACTTAGGAGGAATCAGCTACGGAACTGCAGCATATGCTTATACTTGGGATAGACATGTGCAAACTTTTCATTTTGGTGTAACCTATATTAATTATGGCTCGTTTGATGGTTATGATTTAAATGGGAATTCTACAGGAACGTTTAGTGGCAATGAAACAGCAATTTCATTTGGGTATAATTATCAAATTCCATATTCAGATTTTTATGTAGGTGCTAATATTAAGTTTATTACATCTTTATTAGAACAATATAATTCGGTTGGTGGAGCCTTAGATTTTGGCGTAATGTATATTAATGAAAAGTTAGATTTTCATGCGGCATTAACAGTAAGAAATGTTGGGACGCAGTTTTCTACTTATGCTGGTCAACACGAGCCTTTACCATTTGAGATTAATTTTGGCATGTCTCAAACCTTAGAGAATATGCCGTTGCGTTGGCATGTCACTCTAGAGAACTTGCAACAATGGCCAATTTCTGTAGAAAATCCGGCAAGAGCAACCACAGATTTAGATGGTAACCAAACGGAAGAAAAATTAAGCTTTTTTAATAAAGGGTTACGACATCTTATTTTAGGAGCAGAATTATTTCCTGAAGGAGGTTTTAATTTAAGATTTGGTTATAACTTTAGACGCGCAGAAGAATTACGAATAGTTGATCAGAGAAACTTTTCTGGTTTATCGTTTGGCGTAGGTATTAAGCTCAATAAAATGCGTTTAAGTTATACACATGCGAGATATACAGGAGCTTCTAATACGAGTTTTCTAGGACTTCAAATTGATTTAGATGGTAGAAGAAGATAAAACAAACAACACGTCAATGAAAAAAATTGTCATTGCTATAGATGGATTTTCATCTACAGGAAAAAGTACAATTGCTAAACAATTAGCTAAACAACTCAACTATATTTATGTAGATACAGGAGCGATGTATAGAGCTGTTACCTATTTTGCATTAGAAAACGAATGTATTGGAGATAGCTTTTTTAAAGAGGATGATCTTATTAATAAATTAAGTGAAATTACTATTACATTTAAGTTTAATGAAAAAGCGGGATTCGCTGAAGTGTATTTAAACGGAAAAAATATTGAATCAGATATTAGGACACTTAAAGTTTCAAAATATGTAAGTCCTGTGGCTACATTATCTGAGGTAAGACGAAAATTAGTTGAGCAACAACAACTCATGGGCAAAGATAAAGGGATTGTAATGGATGGCAGAGATATTGGAACTGTTGTTTTTCCTGACGCAGAATTAAAAATCTTTATGACGGCCTCTGCAGAAACTAGAGCAAAACGTCGTTATAAAGAATTACTAGATCGTGGTCATAACCTAAGTTACGAAGATGTTTTAGAAAATGTAACAACAAGAGATCATATAGATTCCACAAGAGAGGATTCTCCTCTAGTGAAAGCAAATGATGCTATTGAGATTGATAATTCTAATTTAACTATAGAAAGTCAACTGAATCGATTGATACAATTAGCAGATGACATCATATCGAAATAAAGTATTTTACTATTTTATTGTAATAAAAAAGCGACCCTTAGGTCGCTTTTTCTATAATTATATTTATTCCAAATTATAGGTTAGGAATAATTAATTCTTGATCTGGGTGAATAACATCCGGATTTTTAAGTAAATCAGAGTTAGCAGCAAAAATCTCTTTGTACTTCATTGCATCACCATAGTAGTGCTTAGCAATTTTTCCTAAAGTTTCACCAGAAGCAACAGTATGTCTAGCATATACAGACTCATCTGCAACTTTAATATTTGCCATAATATCAGCTGGATTGTCTCCACCTGCTTCTTTAATCTTATCCCAAATTAGGTTTTTTTCGTACTGAGTTGCTGCAGTTCCAGTTACCTGTAATACACCATCTTTTTCGCTAACATCACCATTCTGAATGTTCAATTTTTCTCCTAAGTCTAATACGCCTTGGTATTTTGCTTTAACCATTGTTTAAATATTTTAATTGTTAATAGTATTGTAAAGATACCAAAATATGTGCCAAGTTTTGTGCTAATTTCATCATTTTGATATTCTATTTAATATGAAACAATAAATAGACTTAGGTCACTTATTTTTAAAATAAAGTTATAGAATGAAATGTATGATTCACTTGTGTTTATCAGTAAAATGTCATTCAAAAGCTAAAAAGACTAAATTTTTTATAAATCATTGTGGCTCAGTGATACTTTTACTTTAATTTGTCTTGTGATAAACTTATAAATGTTGTACTTTTGCGCACCTTTTTAGTGGATAATAGAAAATAAAAAGGATTTGATATAATTTTAATTAATATCTTCTGTAGATTTTTCCACTATTGTTTTCAAAATATACAGAATACAAATTTTAATTCAGCACACATGTCTGAAAAAGAAACAAATCAAGCTGAGGTTGAAGCAACTGAAGCAGTTCAAGCTCCAGTAATCTCTGAAGCTCAAGCAAATCCAGAAAAATTCTTAAAAGAGTTCGATTGGCACAATTACGAAGAAGGAATTGAGCAAGTTGCGGACACTAAATTAGAAGAGTTTGAAAAATTAGTATCAGAAAATTTCGTTGACACTTTAGATGACGAAGTAGTAGAAGGTACTGTTATTACAATCACAGATCGTGATGCAATTATTGATATTAACGCAAAGTCAGAAGGTGTAATTTCTCTTAACGAGTTCCGTTACAACCCTAATTTAGCTGTTGGTGACAAAGTTGAAGTATTAATTGATGTGCGTGAAGATGCAACTGGTCAATTAGTATTATCTCACAGAAAAGCGAGAGTAATTAAAGCATGGGATCGTGTAAACAATGCACATGATACTGGCGAAATCGTTAACGGTTTTGTGAAATGTAGAACTAAAGGTGGTATGATCGTAGATGTATTTGGTATAGAAGCTTTCTTACCAGGTTCTCAAATCGATGTGAAGCCTATTAGAGATTACGATCAGTACGTAAATAAAACTATGGAATTTAAAGTTGTGAAAATCAACCATGAATTCAAAAACATAGTTGTTTCTCATAAAGCTTTAATTGAAGCTGATATTGAAGAACAAAAGAAAGAAATCATTGGTCAACTAGAAAAAGGACAAGTATTAGAAGGTATTGTGAAAAACATTACTTCTTATGGTGTGTTTATCGATCTAGGTGGTGTAGATGGTTTAGTTCATATTACAGATTTATCTTGGTCTCGTATCAACCATCCAAATGAGATTGTTGAGTTAGATCAGAAATTAAATGTTGTAATACTTGATTTTGATGAAAACAAATCAAGAATTCAATTAGGTCTTAAGCAGTTATCTAAGCATCCTTGGGAAGCTTTAGGTGAAACTGTAAAAGTTGGAGATAAAGTAAAAGGTAAAGTTGTAGTTATCGCTGATTACGGTGCTTTTGTTGAAGTAGAAGAAGGTGTAGAAGGATTAGTTCACGTAAGTGAAATGTCTTGGTCAACACATTTACGTTCAGCTCAAGATTTCGTTTCAGTAGGTGATGAAATCGATGCTGTTATCTTAACTTTAGATAGAGAAGATCGTAAAATGTCTCTTGGTATTAAGCAATTAACGCCAGATCCATGGACAGATATTACTACTAAGTATCCTGTAGGTTCTAAGCACACAGGTATTGTACGTAACTTTACAAACTTTGGTGTTTTTGTTGAATTAGAAGAAGGTATTGATGGATTAATTTACATCTCAGATTTATCTTGGACTAAGAAAATTAAGCATCCATCTGAGTTCTGTAACGTAGGTGATAACTTAGACGTAGTGGTATTAGAATTAGACGTAGATGGACGTAAATTATCTTTAGGTCATAAACAAACTACTGATAACCCTTGGGATAAGTACGAAACTGAATTTGCTTTAGGTACTACACATACTGCAGCAATTACAGAAATGGTAGACAAAGGCGCAACTATTGACTTTAACGAAGATATCGTTGCATTTGTACCAGCACGTCACTTAGAGAAAGAAGATGGTTCTAAACTTGGTAAAGGTGAAGAAGCAGAATTCAAGATCATTGAATTTAATAAAGAATTCAAACGTGTTGTAGCATCTCATACAGCAGTATTTAGAGAAGAAGAAGCTAAAATCGTTAAGCAAGCTGTTAGAAAACAGGAAGCTCAAGCGGCAGAAGCTAAGCCAACTTTAGGTGATGCAAATGATGCTTTACAAGCGCTTAAAGATAAAATGGACGGGAAGAAATAATCCCAATTCCTTTGAAAAAAGGAATCACATTAATCTATATGATAAAAGCCTCTCAATTTTTGAGAGGCTTTTTTATATTTAATGATATGAAAAATATATACTACGTTTTATCATCATTGTTACTATTTATAATTGGCTTTTTTTGCTACCAATCTTTTTTTGTAATTGTAATTAACATAGTTGGTCTTCATGATGTTGAATTGGTAAGTAACAGTATTAGTTCTAGGTTTGTTACACGGTTGGTTTTTGCTATAATTTTAAGTTGTATTCCTGCGCTATATTATAATATTCAAAAGATGTTCAAAATTAGCTTTTGGTTTGATGGTGCATATATATTAGTTATTATGGCCTTTTTTGGAAGCTTATTTTCAATTTTAAGAGGCGTATATATTTATGAGAAATTAATGGTTTTAACTAGTATAAAAACTCAAGATCGTTATAAACTATCGTATGCTCTAGATGACTTTAATTTTGAATACTATTTATTGTTTGGGTTTATTGTTGGCGGATTAATAAGTTCAGGACTGTTAAGTTTAAGACCTAGACTAAAAGATGAAAATTAGCTTTTATAAGTTCTAATCTACATTTTGTCTTTGCAAGAAAAACCATTGCAAACAAATATTTTTATCCTAACTTTGTAAACCAACAACGTTTGGAAACTATATGAGTCACAAAGTACTACTTAACTCTAAAGAAGTCAATATTACCCTTCACAGATTGGCTTGTCAACTCATTGAGAATCATGATGATTTTTCTGAAACAGTACTAATAGGTATTCAACCAAGAGGTAAATTTTTAGCTGATCGTTTAGCGGAAATTCTTACCGTAGATTATAAGATAAAAAATATTCAACTTGGCCATTTAGATATTACATTTTTTAGAGATGATTTTAGAAGAGGAGAAAAACCATTAGAAGCTAATACCACTATTATTGATTTTATAGTTGAAGATAAAAACGTGGTTTTTATTGATGATGTTTTATATACCGGTAGAAGTATTAGATCTGCACTAACAGCAATTCAGTCTTTTGGAAGGCCTAAGGATATTGAGTTGTTAACTTTAATTGATAGACGTTTTAGTAGACATTTACCAATACAACCTAATTATAGAGGACGACAAGTAGATGCTATTGATAACCAAAAGGTAATTGTTAAGTGGCTAGAAAATGAAGATGAAGATGCCGTATATTTGGTAAACAAGTAAAGTTATAGCATAATATATAAAGTGAAATGCCAAAGGCGAATAGCTAATAGTTAAAAGCAAATAAAAATGAGCGAATTAAGTGTTAATCACTTATTAGGAATTAAATATCTCACTAAAGAAGATATCAACCTTATTTTTGAAACTGCAGATCAGTTTAAAGAGGTAATCAATAGACCTATCAAAAAAGTGCCATCATTGAGAGATATCACTATTGCTAATCTGTTTTTTGAAAATTCAACCAGAACAAAACTTTCTTTTGAATTAGCAGAAAAACGATTGTCTGCAGATGTAATTAACTTTTCGGCTTCACAATCTTCAGTAAAAAAAGGAGAAACGCTTATAGATACTGTTAATAATATTTTGTCTATGAAAGTAGATATGGTAGTTATGCGTCATCCCAATCCAGGAGCTGGTGTATTTTTATCTAAACATGTTAACGCAAGTATTATTAATGCTGGTGATGGTGCACATGAGCATCCTACACAAGCATTATTAGATTCTTATTCTATACGAGAAAAATTAGGAAGTGTTAAAGGTAAAAATGTGGTTATTGTTGGTGATATTTTGCATAGTAGAGTCGCACTTTCAAATATATATGCTTTGCAATTACAAGGTGCAAACGTGATGGTTTGTGGACCAAAAACGTTATTGCCCAAATACATAAAAGACTTAGGAGTTAAAGTTGAAACCAATCTAAAAAAAGCATTAGAGTGGTGCGATGTCGCTAATATGTTGCGCGTACAAAATGAGCGTATGGATATTAGTTATTTTCCTTCTACTAGAGAATATACACAGCAATTTGGAGTTAATAAAGAACTGTTAGATAGTTTAGATAAAGAGTTTGTAATAATGCATCCTGGACCAATAAATAGAGGTGTAGAAATTACAAGTGATGTTGCAGATTCTAAACAAGCCATTATTTTAAATCAAGTTGAAAATGGTGTAGCCGTTAGGATGGCAGTGATTTATTTATTAGCTTCTAAAATTAAACAATAAATTATGATAATAGATAGAGACGGTAATACTACAATTATTGCTCAAGAAAAAGCTTCTGTAAAAGCTTTAGTAAATAATATTGAGCAAGCTTACGATAAATATAAAAATTACCACTTAATAGTAAGATTATCTAGTTTAGATAAAATTTCATTAGAAGATGTTATAGAATTTTTAAGATTAAGCAATAATCATCGTGCTGCGAAGAAAAGCTTTGTTGTTGTTTCTGCGCAAGTAGAAATAGATCAAATACCAGATGAGATTGTTGTAGTACCTACAATTGAAGAAGCATACGATATTATTGAAATGGAAGATATGGAACGCGATTTAGGGTTTTAAAAACCCTTGATCAGAATGGCAATAAACACTGCTATTCCTTACAATAAAAACATTAAATGAAATTAACCATATTAGGTTGCCATAGCGCAACACCACGTATTAATACTAATCCTACATCTCAAGTACTAGAGATCAAAAATCATATGTTTCTTATAGATTGTGGAGAAGGTACTCAAGTTGAGTTAAGACGTAATAAGGTTAAGTTTTCAAGAATTAAGCATATTTTTATTTCGCATCTTCATGGCGATCATTACTTTGGATTAATTGGTTTAGTGAACACATTTAGTTTATTAACCAGAGAAACCGAGCTTCATATATATGCACCCAAAGGCCTTAAAGAAGTCATAACACTGCAAATGAAATTAGCAGGTGGTTGGACAAGATATGAGCTTATTTTTCATGAATTAAGCGCTACTGATTCTCAATTAATTTACGAGGATGATAAAGTAGAAGTGCATACTATTCCTTTAAAACATAGAATTTATACTAATGGCTTCTTATTTAAGGAAAAAGATAATGAACGTAAGTTAGATATTAACTTGGTAAATGAAGCTAATATAAACAAAGCATATTTCAGGAAATTAAAACAAGGGTTTGATGTAGAAAATGAAGATGGTGTTTTAATCAGCAATGAAAAAGTAACTAAAGATCCAGCTGAGGCAAAAAGTTACGCCTATTGTAGTGATACCGTATATAATGAAGCTATCATTCCTATTATTAAAGAGGCAACAGTTTTGTATCATGAATCTACATTCTTAGAAAAAGATAAAGCGCGCTGCAGTCCAACAAAACACAGTACAGCAAGCCAAGCCGCTACAATTGCCGAGAAAGCAAATGTAGAAACTTTAATACTTGGCCATTATTCTACACGTTATAACGATTATAATTTGTTTAAAATGGAAGCTGAAACCGTTTTTGATAATGTATTGTTATCAAAAGATGGAAAATCCTTCGAGTTTTAATTCAACTCAGACAATCCTTGTACCCAACCAATAGCTTCTTCTAAGCTTGTAGCTCGTTTCATACTTATGGCTGCTAATTGCTTTTCAATTTTAGCATTCATAAAGGACCTATCCGAATAACTAACAATTGACACAGCGATTAATATGCTATCATCTTTATCAAAATAAGACCATAAAATAGGGTCAATTGAATAAGAATTAACGCGATTGGCAATATAGGCTAGTTTTTTATGATTGCCGTAATGGGCTCTAATTTCGGTTAGCAACTGATTAAGTTTAGATGAATTAAAATGAATACCTTCATTTACTTCCATTATGTAGTAATCTTCAAATAAGTAGATTATGCCAAAATCTAGGGTTAATTTTTCGTAATTAAGGGATTTGGATAAAAGGGAATTTTCAAAATGCATTTAAGGGAATTATATTTTTAAGGGTGGTTATTCGTTAAAGCTACACTTTTTTTGATAGAAACAAAATATTGAATTAACTTCGTATTACTATGGAAAAGGACTTAAGCAATTACAGAAAATCATACGAAAAGGGGGAATTATTATTAAATAATGTACCAGAAAATCCAATGGAATTATTCCGCGATTGGTTTGTAGAAGTAGATACACATTTTAATGTAGATGAAACTAATGCGATGACAATTTCTACCTTAGGATTAGATGGTTATCCTAAAAATAGAGTAGTACTACTTAAGAAATATACGCACGAAGGTTTTATTTTTTACACTAATTATAATAGCGAAAAAGGGAAAGCAATAGCAGCAAATCCTAACGTTTGTTTATCCTTCTTTTGGCATGCCGCAGAACGCCAAATTATAATAAAAGGTAAGGCAGAAAAAATTTTAGAAAATCTTAGTGATGGTTATTTTGAGTCTAGACCAAGAGGAAGTCAATTAGGTGCAATGGCATCTAATCAAAGTGAAGTAGTAATAAATAGATCTATATTAGAATCTAAGCTAAGAGAATTAGAAATTAAGTATGAAGGACAAACTATAGAGCGACCAAAAAATTGGGGAGGTTATATTATAAGACCAGAAGAACTAGAATTTTGGCAAGGAAGACCTAATCGGTTACATGATAGAATCAGATATAAACTTCAAAAAGATTATAATTGGAAGATTGAGCGCTTAGAACCATAATCATTGAATAATCTAATAAATGAATTATTATAAGGTCAATTTAAAATTAAGCGATTGTTATATCATTATATGTTGTTCTTCACTATTTAAAACATCGATGAAATACATTTAATCAATGTTGTTCTACGTTAAAATTAGAATCAAAAGTGCATTTCGTCGATGTTTTGCATTTTAATTCGACGAATAACATGTAGTTTGTCGTTTTTAACATTTCTTTAACATTTTAATATAAGTGTGAGGTTAATTTAGTATTCCCAAACCTAAATAACCTAGCTTATGAAAGCCCTTAAATTCTTTTCTTTATTGACATTATTTGTACTGTTTAGTTTAACATCTTGTTCATCAGAACCTCTAGAGGATGACTTAAATGCTATTGAAGTACCTGCAGTTCCTCAAGCTAAGCAAATAGAAATTGAGATTATGGAGCTAATTAATGCACATAGAATTTCTATAGGTTTAAATGCGTTAGAGAATCATGATACTGTTAAAGCAGTTGCATTAACTCATACTAATTACATGATTGAAGAAGATAATGTTTCTCATGATTATTTCTATTTAAGAAAGCAAAGTTTACAAGATAATGCAAGCGCAGCTGTTGTAACAGAAAATGTAGGTTATGGTTTTTATACAGCGCAAGGTGTTGTGACAGCATGGTTGAACAGTCCTGGTCATAGAGCTAATATAGAAGGTGATCATACAGATTTTGATGTTTCTGCTGAACAAAATTTAGAAGGCAAATGGTATTTCACTAATATGTTTATTAAGCGATAATACTTATACTTACACAATTAGATATTACTTATAATTTTTAGCATTCAAACAATAAAACAGGTTAGCACCCTAATCTGGTTAATATATATTCATTCCTTAATCTCAGACTATGAAACAAAAATTACTATTCAGTTTACTTTTTTCAATTTTATCTTTTCTGGCGTTTGCTCAGAGCGTAAAGATTACTACAATGGTAGAAGGAGATTGTCCTACAGGTGATGTAGCACCAAGATTTATAGAGTTATATGTTGACGGTACTGTAGATGTCACTAACTTAAAAATACAGTATCAATTTGCTTCGGCAGATAATTGGGTTACAAATAACTCTATTGGTGTTGGGCAATACACTGATACATATTTATATTTTGTTAATGATATTGATGCGTTCGATGTTAATTTTTCTGGTGTCAGAACAGCACAAAACACCACTACAGGTACGTTATTATCTAGCGTAGAAGGAGGTGATAAGATTAGACTCGTAGATTCGTCAAATAACGACCAAGTACTAGATATTTTTGGAATTGATGGAGAAAATGGAGAAACAAAATCTTGGAACTTTTCAAATTCTTATGTGCAAAGAAACAGTGATAGTGGACCTAGTTCTACATTCATTGAATCAGAATGGAATATAACCCCTAAAAATACGCTTTTATTTGCGGGTGTTTGTTGGGGAGAAGATCCTTTAGATACAATTGTTACTCTGCAAAGTAATGCACTTTCAGTAAATGATTTAACATTATCTACTAATAGAATTAAATGCTATCCAAATCCAGCAAAAAATTATATTAAGGTTTCAGGTTTAACTACAGCTGAAAATTTTTCGATGTATGATATATTGGGAAATCAAGTTTTTAAAGGAACATTAAAAAATAACGAAAGTTTAGATCTTTCTAACTTAACATCAGGAATCTACCTGCTAAAGACTGAAAATGGTCAAACTTTGAAAATTATTAAAGATTAAGCTCAAAATAGATTATCTATTTTAAATCTCTGGTTAAATTTTAATCGGAGATTTTTTTTGAAATAGATTTAGAATTTAATTCAATCAGCTTCGTATTTTACTTCTACTTTTATAAAAGGAATAGCGAATAATCTCTTTTTAAATACTGACTTTTTTGAATGTTTAACCCAATCTATTGATCGAGAACGTGAGTATTTTATTTTTTGGGTGGTATGTGTATATAGAATGCTAGGTGTTGTTAAATACATTGAACCTTCAATTTTAACTTTATCTGGCTTTATAGTTTCGATACCAACAAATATTCCTTTATCTAAAAAAGGTATATCCAAACCTTCTAAATCAATTTTAAAATTCTTTTGATCTTTTTCAGGTTTAATTATGATGTCTTCATAGTAGATAGGATCGCTAGGAAAGCCCAAGTCATTTACAGCGTAAAAGGCTAATCTATAATAGGTTTGATATGTTTTGAAATCTTTATCATTTATGGTTTTAAACTTTAATTGTAATGAAGTTAGTTTACCTCTTTTCTCTTTAGAATTCTCAATTAGAATTGCTGTCTCTGAGCCATAAGTTGAAGAAGTAGGGAAGGTTTGTTTTCTATTTCCAGTTTTAAGTTTAATTGTATTTTTATTATACTTAATGGCTTCACTTTTTATAAAAACTTCATCTAAAGCTTCATGAATAGTGCGCATTTTAAAATTTAATGTATTGTTGTCAGAATTGAGAAATTGTAACACGGCTATTTTTAGTTTTTTATAGCCTATTAAAGACACAACTAGTGTATCGTTTTTTGAAGACTGAGAAAAATCTATAGAATATTTACCTTTTTCATTGCTATACGTTCCTATGTTCTTACCTTTTACTGAAATGTTTACGTAGGCTAATTTTGCATTAGTAAGACTATCTATAACAGTCCCTTTTAAGGTTTGAGTATGTGCTGAAAAATTTGAAAAAAGAAAAGTTATGATTATTAAATATTTCATACTTATGTATTACTACAATATTACAATAATCTAATTTTAAACAAAAAAGAGCAAGTTCAATACGAACTCACTCTTTTTTCTTAGTAAAACTATGGTTTAGTTAATTTAAGGCTTCTGCTCTTCACCATCCACGATATAGAAGTAAGAACGTCTATTAACTTGGTGTTGTTCTTCCGAACATTTAACACCATTAGCACATTTATTTAACAATCTAGTTTCCCCAAAACCTCTAGCACTTTGTATTCTGCTAGGCTCAATACCACGCGATATGATGTATTCTCTAGTGGATTTAGCACGTCTGTCTGATAGTTTTAGGTTATACTTATCACGTCCTCTACTGTCGGTATGGGATTCAATTTTAATGACCATTTCTTTGTGCTTACGTAAAACGTTTACAATATTTTCGAGTTCGTATTGTGCATCGGTTCTAATTGCATCCTTATCATAGTCAAAGAAAATAGGATTAATAATAATCTGACTTTCTAAGATTAGTGGTTTAAGCACGAGATCTGCAGTTATGGTGTCTTCGTTTTTTCTAGAAGTTGTGATGATTTTCTTGTCCTCTTGGTAATCTTCTTTAGTTCCTAGTATGGTATAAGTTTGGTTACATTCAACCTCAAAGGTGTA